>JAESQB010000140.1 GCA_016765375.1 Flavobacteriaceae bacterium
TTAAATTTAAAGAAAAACGGAATAATAACACCCTTTAAAATTATAGCCAATAATCTTTCGGAAGCGAATATGTATATCCAATCTGTAAGCCTGGATGGGAGAAGATTAAAACGGCCATTTATAAGCTATTCTCAGATAATGAATGGCAATAATTTAGTATTTGAAATGGGGAAACAACCTAATTTTAAGGCTTTTGAAAAGCATTAAATACTTCACAAATTTTATAAATATAAAATTACACCAAGCCTTTTAAAACCAAATATTCGGCAATTTGAATGGCATTGGTGGCTGCACCTTTCCGCAGATTATCACTTACAATCCACATGTTTAAAGTATTTGCTTGCGAGCCATCACGTCTTATACGTCCTACAAAAACATCGTCTTTGCCTTCGGCGTAAATAGGCATGGGGTAAATGTTTAGATCGGGGTTGTCTTGTACCGTCACCCCCGGAAAATCATGGAGCAATTTTCTAAGATCATCAATATTAAAATCATTTTCAAATTCAACGTTTACCGCTTCACTATGCCCGCCAACCACAGGTATCCTAATAGCAGTTGCCGTGAGCGCAATGGTTTTGTCGTTCATTATTTTTTGAGTCTCTCTAACCAGCTTCAGTTCTTCCTTGGTATAACCGTCGGCTTCNAANACATCACAATGTGGAATTGCATTTTTATGAATGGGATAAGGATAAGCCATTTCGCCTTTTATTCCAANATATTCATTTTCGAGTTGTTGTACGGCCTTTACCCCAGTTCCTGTGGTTGATTGGTAGGTNGATACCACCACTCTTTTTATGGTGTATTTTTTATGGAGCGGCTCCAAAGCCATGACCAGTTGTATGGTAGAGCAGTTGGGGTTGGCAATTATTTTGTCATCTTTGGTAAGCGCCTTTGCATTTATTTCAGGAACCACTAATTTCTTTGTAGGATCCATNCTCCAGACCGAAGANTTGTCGATNACNGTAGTGCCAGCTTCCGCAAATTTTGGAGCCCATTCTACAGAGGTAGCACCTCCAGCAGAAAANAANGCCAGATCAGGNTTGGCTTTNACCGCCTCTTCAAGACCGATAACGGTAAGGGGTTTATTCTTAAANATNAATTGTTTTCCTACCGACTTCTCTGAAGCGACCAANAGCAATTCTGAAATTGGAAAATTACGCTCTTCTAAAACCTTTAACATTACCGTGCCTACCATTCCGGTAGCACCTACAACAGCTACTCTCATTTTCTGTGATTTATACCAATTTAACATTAAAATGACACCAATAAATGGTTTCTTTTTTGATTATTCATCGTTAAAAAATAAAACCATAACTAAAGCTATGCTTATATTTTTTGCCTTGACTTATCAAAAAACAATTCAATTTGCTTATGCGTAATTTTAAAATTTAATTNGCATTAAAGTTGCAAAATTAGTGATTATACACANCAGCGCCTTGTAAAAAGACAAAAAAATGAACATCAAATAACAAAGTACTTAAACTTATTTTTTAAGCAAATCTCTGATTTCAGTTAGAAGTTCTTCCTGAGTCGGGCCTGAAGGAGCGCCCTTTTCTTCTTTAGGTTTTTTAGTTTTATTATAGGCTTTTATCATTAAGAACAATACAAAACCAACAACAATTAAATTAATGATTGAATTTAGCCACAAGCCGTAACGAATTGCATTTTCGGGACTGGTAATTGTGCCATCGGTAGCTATAATGGCGGGAGATAGTATGTGTTTCATTTCTGAAAAATCTATTCCTCCGGAAAAATGCCCAATTAATGGCATCATAATATCTGCTACAAAACCGTTGACAACTAAGCTAACTGCGGTTGCTAAAATAACAGCAACGGCAAAGTCGATAACATTACCGGTTAAGATAAAGGCTTTAAATTCTTTTAACATGGTGTNAAATTTAANATTTGGGATTTTAAATATACNGAATTTTCAGNATTTTAATANAANCNNAATATCCTAATCGTAAGAAAACACGCGTTTTANGCGTTGAGAAATGGCNGTAAGGATTTCGTAAGAAATAGAATTNACAGCGTTGGAGAAGGTTTCGGCATTTGGTGAGGCACCAAAAAGGANAACCTCATCACCTTCCTGACAGGAAAGNTGNGTCACATCAACCATGAGCATGTCCATACAAACATTTCCAACAATATAAGCGGCTTGCCCATTAATACTAACAGATCCTTTTTTATTGCCATAGGCTCTGCTTATTCCGTCGGCATGACCCAATGGGAGTGTGGCAATTTTTGTAGGCTGTTTTGCTTTAAAGGCTCTGTTATACCCCACCGTTTCCCCTTGTTCTAAATGGTGAATTTGTGAAATTACCGTCTTAAGGCTTGCTATAGGCTTTAGAGCTTTATTTTCGATTTCAGAATTGCCATAACCGCTTAAACCAATGCCCGAACGTACCATATTGTATTGCGCCTCAGGATAATTTAAAATGCCTGAAGTGTTTAAAACATGTAATAAAGGGGTATAACCAAGTGCTGTTGGCAGGGCTTTTGAAATTTCAGAAAAACGTTTTAATTGTTGTTTTGTAAAATCCACTTCTTTAAGGTCTTCACTAGCTGCCAAATGAGAAAATACCGATCGTACCTTTACCGAGACATTATTTTTAAGCTTTTTAGAAATAAGATCGATATCTGTTTCTTTAAATCCAAGTCTGTTTAAGCCTGTATTAAATTTAAGATGAATGGGGTAGGCTTTAAGGTTTTCTTCTTCAGAAAATTTTAAAAAATGTATTAATAAATTTAAACTATAAAGGTTGGGCTCTAAATCATTATCTGTCAAAATTTTAAAGTTCACCGCTTGGGGGTGTAATACCAAAATGGGGGTTTTTATACCGGCCCTTCTCAGGGTAAGTCCCTCTTCGGTATAGGCTACGGCTAAATAATCGACACCACAGGCTACAAGTGTTTTGGAAATTTCTACAGGGTCTCCCCCATAGGCAAAAGCCTTGACAACACCCATAAATAAAGTATCCTTATTGACTTTGCTTTTTAAATAGCTATAATTGTGTTTAAGGGCATTAAGGTTTATCTCCAATATGGTTTGAGAGGCTTTAACCATTATTAGTGTTTTTATTAGAGGGCACTTCTTCAGGATCATTTACCTCCATATTTTTTACGCGTTCTTTTAAGGTAGCCTTGTAATAGGCAGCTCGGCTAAGGGGTTCGTAATCTTCTGTTTCACCCAAGAGTACGAGATCGTCACTCTTTGCTTTCCTGAAGCTGTATTGTGCTAAATTTCCCGTTCGAGTACAAACGGCATGCACCTTGGTTACATATTCTGCTGTTGCCATAAGTGCAGGCATGGGGCCAAAAGGTTGGCCTTTAAAATCCATATCAAGACCAGCAACAATAACCCTTACGCCTCTATTGGCTAGATCGTTACACACCTTTACAATTTCGGGGTCAAAAAATTGAGCCTCATCAATACCCACCACATCGCAATCGTCTGCTAAAATAGGGATATTGGCCGCGGCAGGCACTGGCGTTGAACGAATTTCATTGGCATCGTGAGACACAACCTTTTCATCGTCGTAGCGCAGATCTATAGAGGGTTTAAAGATTTCGACACGTTGTTTGGCAAATTGAGCACGTTTTAAACGCCTAATGAGTTCTTCTGTTTTACCGGAAAACATCGATCCGCAGATAACTTCTATCCAGCCAAATTGTTCTTTGTGATTTACTGTATTTTCGAGAAACATTTCGTAATTTACAAGACTAAAACTAACACTATTTTTATTTAGTATTACTGGGGAGTAAATTTATAAAAAACTAAATCCTTAGCGAATAATTAAATGAAATAAATCAAAAAAATGAAACCAACATGATTAAAAAAGTTATTAAACTCCCAAAGGGAATGGCTTTTTTAATCATCAAAGGTTACATGTGACAGCAAAAAAATAAAAATGACACATGAAAAATAAATTAAAACTGCAATTAAAACAATTGGCTGAGAAGGTTTTAAACATGGACGAAAACGTATCCACAGCTAGTTTACAGGAATTTGCTCGTGAAATTTATGACAATTTATTGATTTTAAGCTATTTAGAAAATCAACTGAAAGAGGAGAATTTTAAAACAGAACGGCCAGAGAGCAAATCATTAGACTCAAAAAGTTTTGCTGAAGAAAACTGGTTTACAGAACCTCAGCCCTTAGAAACACCCTCACATAGGGATGCTTTAATAGAGCCTCTCATGGAAAAGATAAAAGATATTGTTGCTGAAATTCCGCCCGAAGCCCAAAAAATAGAGGACGCTTTAGAAGAAATGTTGCCAGGAGTAACCGCTTTAGAAGAAACCGCCGTCGAAAACTTTAAAGCCTCATATGGACAATTACCCACCTTCGAAAGAAAAGAAGACGTTTCGACGTCTCAAGACACAATAATAAATGTAAATGAAGAACAAAAGCAGACCTTTATAAAGGAATTGTTTGATGAAAGTCCAGAAGAATACAACAGGGTGATGTCTCAAATAAGCACTATGGAAACCTTAGACGAAGTTGAAACCTTTGTCGAAAATATGGTAAAACCAGATTATAATTTTTGGGAGGGAAAAGACCAATATGCTCAGGAATTTATGANCTGTATTAAACCTCTATTTAATTAAATTCATTCATGTCAAAACTCTATTTAGTGCCAACACCTATTGGCAANCTGGAAGACATGACCCATAGGGCAGTGCGAATTTTACAGGAGGCAGATTGTATTCTGGCCGAAGATACGCGTACCAGCGGGAAGCTTCTCAAGCATTTTAATATCTCTACCCCCATGCAATCCCATCATAAACACAACGAGCATAAAACCCTTGATGGGCTTATTAATAGACTTAAACAAGGGGAAACCCTTGCCTTGATAAGTGATGCAGGAACTCCGGCCATAAGCGANCCCGGGTTTTTATTAAGCAGAGCCTGTATTAAAGAAGGTATTGAAATAGAATGTTTGCCTGGGGCAACAGCGCTTATTCCGGCTTTAGCAGACAGTGGCCTGCCTAGTGATAAGTTTGTGTTTGAAGGNTTTTTACCNCCAAAAAAGGGACGACAAACCCGATTAAAATTTTTAGCTCAGGAAAACAGAACTATNATCTTATACGAATCGCCTCATAAATTAATTAAAACACTTAAGGACTTTGTGACTTATTTTGGAGCCGAACGCCCCGTTTCGGTATCCCGTGAAATATCGAAATTATATCAAGAAACCATTCGAGGTACAGCCCAAGAAGTGCTAGAGCATTTTACAAATACCCCACCAAAAGGCGAACTGGTTATTGTGGTAGGGGGATGTTAGTATCTATCTGAATGAAGCAGAAAATTATATATTTAACAATAGTAGCAGGAGTGTCTACTCTTGTTGGTTTCATATATGTAATTTTTAATAATTGGTTTGGAAAAGGTGATATACAAGGGTTTGCAGTTTTTTCTTTGATATTATCATCATTATCTCTTTTACAGTTTAACTTCATAAAAAAGTTATTTGCTCGTTTTANGATACTTCCAGCTCTATTNTTCGTGCTCTTAATTTCTGTGATTCAAACAATTATATTTATAACTATTGTGTGGTTTATATTAGGGCCCTGGATTGGCGCTTACAGTTTCCCCATTATATGGTGTTGGCTTTCAGGAATAATAATGGGTAATTTCTATGTACTTATCATATCGGAAAATAATTTTAAATTTAAGCATTTTGGTTCTGGATTAAGCGTAATAGGAATTTTNTTATTGTCAATTTATACTTTCAATAAAATAGAAGAACATTTGTCTACAGAACAAAATTTTGATATAATCTGCTTAGTATATAGACCATCTGAAACAAAACCAGAATTAAAGGACTTAACAAAATATTCTTTAACTCAAAAAGAAGCACAAGCAATTTTGGATTTGGGCTTAAAAGGCACTTTTTGGACTGACAAGTTTTTTAGAATATCTAAATCTAAATTAGTGTCTACAGACTTTCCTTCCTTTGACNTTGATAATATGGATAAAAATATTGGGGCGAAAATTAAATTTACTTTCGGAAACAAACTGGATACAATTGNCAACAAAAACCCTAAAATAATNGTTATAATGAATCATCCTCAAGCAAATGATTTTTCATTTTCAGAACCAATAGATGAGTCTTTAATTGTTTATCAAAAAATAAATAAAGATGAATTTGAGTTAATAGCCCTAGGAGATAAATTCAACAACAAACAATTAACAATAAAAGGAACTGATTTTAGAGGATTTCCATACTCAACTCCAATATTGGTTGATCTAANAAAAAGAAAAAAATTCAGACTTCATGGATTTCAATGGTTAGAAAAATAAAAAAAGTACAAAGGTGTATAACGCATTAAAACTAGCCATACAGATACGTTTTACAAAGCNTCNTTATTCATGNTTCCCTTTTTCCCAACCGTGTTTTCCTAAAAANGTTTGTGCGGTTTCTACGGCATCGTCTTCAATTTCGGTACCNACAGAATCATTCCATCGGTTTAAGAAACCAAAGAGNGAAATAACCCCCAACATTTCCACCACTTCNCCTTCATNCCAATGTTCATAGAGGCGNTTTTTNATATCGGCATCTACGGCATTTGGCACNACCGAAGCCGCNAAAGAAAAATCTAAAGCNGCACGTTCGGCTTCAGAAAAAGCAGGATGGGTTTTATAATCCCAAATATTGTCTAACTGCTCTTGCTCGGCACCATAACGTTCGGCCGCGCGTATGGCATGGGCCTGGCAATATCTACAACCGGTAGCGTTACTGCCCACCCAGGCTATCATGCGTTTTAAAGCCGAAGTGACTCTTCCTTCATTAGCCATAACCGCTTTATTGAGGTTTATAAAAGCCTTACTAATATCTGGACGACGTTGCATGGTTAATACCGAGTTAGGACAAAACCCTAGAGTTTCATTAAAAAATGCAGCAAGCTCTTTGGTTTCTGCATCGTGATCAGCAGATAATGGTGTGATTAATGGCATAATATAAAAGGTTATAATAGGGTATCAAAATTACAAAAACTTATGCTTGTTAAGTTCCTATAGTCCTAAATGTTTTTTGTAATTTGGTTTCATAAAAGAAGATGGTATGACGCATACAGTGACTACAGTTTGGAAAGGACAAATGAAATTTGAATCGGACAATTTAAGTGGCAACAATCTTATAATAGATGTGGGTGAAGAAGAAGGCGGTAGTGGTGCTGGGTATAGACCCAAGTCTATGATGCTCTCCTCTTTAGCAGGTTGTTCGGGATTAGATGTGGCATCACTTTTAAAGAAAATGCGTGTGAAGGTGAAAGACTTTAATATAGTAGTGAATGGCGAACTCACCGAAGAACATCCTAAATATTATCACAGCGTAAGTTTAGACTATCACTTTTATGGAGATGCTTTAAACGAAGAAAAGATCAATAAGGCGGTGGAACTTTCTATTGAAAAATACTGTGGAGTTATGGCCATGTTTAAAAGCTTTGCCGAAATAAAAACCGCCATTTATATTCATAGTGTTTAACCGTTTTATTTTAACAACATGCGCTGGTCTCTAAAGCCCAAACCTGATTTAAAAAAAGTGAATGAACTTGCGCATTCGCTAGGGGTTGAAAATTCTATTGCGGGATTGCTTATTCAACGCGGGATCATAAATTTTAATGATGCCAAGCGGTTTTTTAGGCCTCAACTAAGCCATTTACACGATCCTTTTTTAATGAAGGATATGACAAAGGCTGTAAACCGAATTGAAACCGCCATAGAAAATAATGAAACCATTATGGTGTATGGCGATTACGATGTAGATGGCACCACTTCGGTGGCTTTGGTCTCATCGTATTTAGAAGGCAGCTACCCTAATATAACAACCTATATTCCGGATCGATATGATGAGGGTTATGGCATTTCATATAAAGGCATCGATTTCGCACATGATAATGATATTTCGCTTATTATCGCTCTTGATTGTGGCATAAAGGCCATAGACAAAGTAGCCTATGCTTCGGAAAAAGGCATCGATTTTATTATTTGCGACCACCACCGTCCTGGAGAACAAGTTCCTAAAGCTGTGGCCATACTAAACCCCAAACAAAGCGATTGCAATTACCCTTATAAAGAATTGTGTGGCTGTGGGGTGGGCTTTAAATTGCTGCAAGCCCTTTCAGAAAAAAGAAATGAACCCGAAGAACTATTACTACCCTATTTGGATTTAGTAGCAACGGCTATAGGCGCTGATATTGTTCCTATAACCGGTGAAAACAGGGTGTTAGCCTATCATGGATTACACATTATAAACACCTTGCCAAGACCAGGCTTTAAAGCCATAATCGATCAGGTAAAAAAAGACCAATTAACCATTACAGATGTCGTGTTTATTATAGCGCCTCGAATAAATGCAGCAGGAAGGATGAAACATGGCAATTATGCCGTTAGCTTACTTAAGGAAAACGATGTGGAAAGCGCTGAAAATTTCGCTGCTGAAATTGAACATTTTAATAGCGAGCGACGCGATACCGACAAACGCATTACCCAAGAAGCCTTAGAACAAATTAAAATCCATAAAGAAGAAGAAGGGTTTACCACTGTAGTCTATCACGAGAATTGGCACAAAGGCGTTATAGGTATTGTGGCTTCTCGACTTATAGAAACCTATTACAGGCCAACCTTGGTGTTTACCAAAAGTGGTGATAAATTGGCCGCTTCGGCCCGATCGGTTAAAGGTTTTGATGTGTATCAAGCTCTTGAAGCCTGTAGTGATTATATCGAACAATTTGGAGGGCATAAATACGCTGCAGGTCTCACTTTAAAACCAGAACAGTATCAGGGTTTTAAAAATAAATTTGAAGCTGTAGTTTCTCAAAGCATAGACAAACGATTACTCAC
>JAESQB010000141.1 GCA_016765375.1 Flavobacteriaceae bacterium
GTATTTGTGGAATTTAGCACAGGTCTGATTCCATTTTTTATTGAAAAAAGTGGCCTTCATAAGTCCACCTTACTCCGCGTGAGGTTTGAAGATATCAATACCGAAGAAGAAGCCGACGACCTTTTGTCCCGTCATGTATATTTACCCCTTGACCAGCTTCCAGACCTTAGCGAGAACCAGTTTTATTATCACGAAATTGAAGGTTTTACCGTTAAAGATGTAAATTTTGGATATGTTGGCATCTTAAAAGGCGTGAATGATACTACGGCGCAACCGCTTTTTATTATCGATAGAAATGGGAAAGAAATTTTAATTCCTATAAACGACGACTTTATTAAAAAGCTCAACAAAAAAGAAAAAGAAATTCTTCTTGATACCCCAGAGGGTCTTATCGATATCTACCTCTAAAATATGAGAGGCTCTCAAACATTTCGCTTTAAAGAGTTTGACATAAACCAAGACCAATGCGCCATGAAAATAGGCACCGATGGGGTTTTGATTGCCGCTTGGACTGAGCCTAACACTATTCCGGAAAACATTTTAGATATTGGCGCCGGCACAGGCGTCATTGCTTTAATACTGGCCCAACGTTTTTCTGCAGAAAGTATAGATGCTATTGAAATTGACGAGAATGCCTATGAGCAATGTGTCGATAATTTTGAAAATGCCCCTTGGGCAGANCGTNTNTTTTGTTACCATGCNGCTTTAGATGAATTTGCCGATGAAATGGATGAGNCTTATGATCTAATNGTATCAAACCCGCCTTTTTATACCGAAAATTATAAAACAGATTCTTCACAACGNAATCTCGCCAGATTTACCGACGCNTTGCCTTTTAACGATTTATTGAAATACAGCAAAAAATTACTGAGNCCAAAAGGNACTTTTGCCCTCGTAATACCCTATACCGAAGAAACGCNATTTATCACCATGGCCGCCCATCACAAGCTCTATCCTTACCGTATAAAACGGGTAAAAGGCAGCCCTACTTCAGAAATAAAAAGAACCNTACTTCAGTTTTCATTTTCAGAAAAAAAGACAGAAATATCTGAATTAGTCATCGAAAACACCCGCCATAACTACAGCCAAGCCTATACAGANATTGTAAAAGATTTTTATTTAAAACTGTAGGCGATTTTCNTTTCAATACTTACATTTGTAATTCAATCGTCCTCAATAAGGCAGTTTTTTCTTTCTGAGGTCTAAATACATTAGTATATGAAACCCGATTTGTTTGAAGCCCCCGATTATTACAACCTGGATGAATTATTAAGCGATGAACATAAATTAGTNCGTGACGCNGCTCGTGAATGGGTAAAGCGCGACGTATCACCCATTATAGAAGAAGCGGCTCAAAAAGCCGAATTCCCCACTTCAATNATCAAAGGCTTGGCCGATATTGGNGCNTTTGGCTCNTATATTCCGGAANAATACGGCGGTGCTGGCTTAGATCAAATTTCGTATGGGCTTATTATGCAAGAAATTGANCGTGGNGATAGCGGCGTGCGAAGCACCGCNTCNGTNCAATCNTCCTTAGTCATGTATCCCATTTGGAAATANGGTAACGAGGCGCAACGCAAAAAATACTTGCCAAAATTGGCATCGGGTGAATGGATAGGCTGTTTTGGGCTTACCGAACCCGATCACGGCTCCAACCCTAGTGGCATGACCACNAACTTTAAAGACATGGGCGATCANTATTTGCTTAACGGGGCAAAAATGTGGATTTCAAATGCGCCTTTTGCACAAGTAGCCGTAGTCTGGGCAAAAGATGAAACCGGACGCATTCACGGCCTTATCGTTGAGCGCGGCATGGAAGGCTTTACNACCCCCGAAACCCATAACAAATGGTCGCTTAGAGCAAGCGCCACNGGAGAGCTTATATTTGATAATGTAAAAGTGCCCAAGGAAAATTTACTACCCAANAAATCGGGCTTAGGCGCCCCATTGGGCTGTTTAGATTCGGCGCGNTACGGCATTGCATGGGGTGCCATTGGTGCTGCCATGGATTGTTATGATACCGCCTTGCGTTATTCAAAAGAACGCAAACAGTTTGGGAAACCTATTGGTGCTTTTCAATTGCAACAAAAAAAATTAGCCGAGATGATCACCGAGATNACCAAAGCCCAATTGCTCACATGGCGTTTAGGTGTTTTGCGAAACGAAGGNAAAGCCAGTTCGGCACAAATTTCAATGGCAAAACGCAATAATGTGGATATGGCCATTACTATTGCCAGAGAAGCCCGTCAGATTTTAGGAGCTATGGGCATAAGTGGCGAGTATAGCATTATGCGCCACTCGATGAATCTGGAAAGCGTGATCACTTATGAAGGCACCCACGACATCCATTTGTTAATTACTGGTTTGGACATCACAGGCCTTAACGCTTTTAAATAATTTTTTTAAACAACTAAACATATAAAATAATGGGATGTTATAATTCAGCCATAATCAATGCCCCTGCCGATGAGGTATGGGNANTTTTAAAAAACTTTCACGATNTATCATGGAGCAANAATGTAATNACTAAAGTTGAAAAAATAGGCGATAAAGCTTCCGATGAAATTGGNGCCAAGCGCATTTTAAATGAGGCTTTTNANGAAACCTTGGTCTCANTAGACAATACGNCAAAAAAGTTTAGCTACAGCATAGATGATGGGCCTGGAGTGGTTTCTAAAGATAATGTTGAAGGCTATCTGGGAGAGGTTTCTGTATTTTCTGTTTCTGAAAACAATACAACTTTTGTACTNTGGGCTTCGGAATGGAAATCGGCAAAAGAAGCCGGNGTNGCCGATTTTTGCAACCCCATTTATCATGCTATCTTACAAGATTTAAAAAGCCATTTTTCTTGATTTACAACAGGCTAAAGATCTACTCAATTTTATTCGTTATTACATTAATCCCTACATGAATAGACCTGACAGGTTTTGAAAACCTGTCAGGTCTTAACTGTTTTTTTAAACCCAAAATTCGTCTGCAATACTAATGACTTGAGAGAGAATTTCCAAGCCTTCGTCAATCTCAGCTTTAGTTATATTAAGCGGTGGCGCAATAAATATAAAGTTCCAACGCACAAAGGTAAACATGCCTAATTCTCTAATTTTTGCCGCCATTTTATTGGTAATTTCCATATCCTCAGCCTTGGCATTCCAGGGCGTGGTGGGTTCTTTTGTGCTTCGATTTTTTACCAATTCAATACAGCCTAATAACCCGGTGTTTCTAAAATCGCCTATAGAAGGGTGTTTAGACTTCAACTTCTCCACTTCTTGCTCTATATAAAGGCCCATTTTTGCCGCATTATCCACCATATTTTCTTCTTCTAAAATGGCGATATTTTCCAAGGCCGCTGCACATGAGGTTGCATGTGCCGAATACGTAAGCCCTAATATCATAGGGATATCATTAAAGTGGTTCGCAATTTTATCAGTCACTATCATAGCCCCCAAAGGCAGATAACCAGAGGTTAAACCCTTGGCCAAACACATAATATCGGGTGTTACCTCATGATGCTCTATAGCAAACATTTTTCCGGTGCGCCCAAAACCGCTCATCACCTCATCATCAATGAGTAAAATGCCGTATTTATCGCATAAGGAACGTACCTTTTTGAGATACATGGGCGGGTATTTTATACATCCCGAAGAGCCTGATTCGCCTTCCATTAAAATAGCCGCAACACTCTCGGGGTTTTCAAATTTTACAACCCTTTCTAGATGTGCAAAAGCGCGTTCACCACATTCTTCTATAGTGGCGGAATGCCATGGACAGCGGTAAAAATAGGGGTTTTCAACATGCACCATATTGGGTACACCTTGGGTGTCGACAGGAAA
>JAESQB010000142.1 GCA_016765375.1 Flavobacteriaceae bacterium
GGTGTCAATCCATTTAATTTCTTCGGTCATTTTACGCAATTGATGTGTTATTTTCCCTAAACCATGAGGTTGTCCGGGAAACCATAAAAAGCGTACCGGTGTTTTTCCCACTTGCTGAAGGCCTCGGTAATATTCCCAACCCTGATCTCTTGGCACGGCACGATCCTCACTTCCGTGAAAAATAATAGTNGGGGTTTTTATTTTTTCAATTTCAAATAANGGNGATTTTANGATATAATTCTCATTATAGGTTTTACCATTGGTATCGTCCCAGGGTGCACCACCAAAATACGTTTGATCAAAACTCACTCCAAAACGACAGGTTCCAAAATCTGAGGTCCAATTCACATCACCGGCTCCCGGTGCAGCCACCTTAAACATGTTGGGATATTTTACGGTAAGCATGGTGGTTAAAATAGCACCATTAGACCAGCCCATAGTGCCCATTTGTGATTTGTCTATCTTACCCTGTTTATGTAAAACTTCAATGCCTTTAATAATGTCTTCCAATTCAGGTTCATAATAATTCCCTTTGATACTCTCAACATAAGAAAGCCCATGATTTGACGAACCGTGATAATTAGGTTTTAAAATAAACATCCCCTTTTGAGCCAAGAGATTAGGGTAGGTACTCCAGCGCTCACTCCACAAATCAAAATCTGAGGCGGCTGGGCCACCGTGAATAGAAAGCATTAAGGGATAACGTTTGCCTTCTTGATAATTTTCGGGATAATAAAGGATCCCATCAACGGTTTCGCCTTTATAACCTTTCCATTCCATAACCTCACTCTTGGTAATGGATTTTTTACTTAGATTTTTATTGATTTTTACCAATTCTTTTTCCTTGCTGAATTTGTTTTCGTTTAAGTCAGCAATATATATTTTCGGTAGTTTTGAGGCGGTAGAATATTGATAAACCACTTTACTTCCATCATCTGAAACCGTATAAAGAGAGGTATGGTCATTTTTTTGACCCAGATCAATTTTTAATTTAGACCATTTATTTCCGTTTTTCNTATAATATGCCAACCGGATAGTCGCTCTATTGGCCAGGGTAGCAATCACGTTATTTCCAACAACGGTAAATCCTCTTCCCATGCCCATTTCCCATTTAAGATTTACTTTTTGATAACTATCACTAGCTATGGTATAATAGTATAATTCGCTTAATCCGGCTCCATTCCATTGAGGGTCTGAGGCATGTGTAGTACTAAAGTAAAATCCCTTATTGTCTTTGCTNAATTGAATATTTCCTATGGGAAAATCACGATCGGTAATAATTTGTTTTACTTCACCGGTTTCTAAATTTTGCAAATAAGTAAAAGGGTCTTGTTGCGCATCCGAAGCATAACTTCTACTGCGTTGCATGCCATAAAATAACCATTTACCATCATGAGAAATTTGATAACCTTGCAGTGGTTTTTTATTGTTTGTAAGACGTTTTATGGATTTATCTTTAATGTGAAAGGCATACACGTGATTGGGTGTCCAATGTAAAGAATCTTCTACGATAATGACATTGTCTTTTTTCTCAGCAAGTTGCGATTCGTATAAGGTTTTCCCATCGTTAGATTGAAATAAAAGCGTGTTTTTATCTTTCCATTTCAAACTGGAAATTCCATTCTTAAACGCTTTAACTCTCTTGGCTTCACCTCCATAAATACTTAATTTCCAAAGCTTTTTACCTTTCTCTCTAGAAGATAAAAAATAGATGCTTTCACCATCTTTTGAAAATAAAGGACTGAAATCATTATCATCACCATTGGTAAGCTGAACCGTAAGATATGAACCCTCTTTTTTTACATCCAGACGCGTGAGGTAAATGTCTGAAACAAAACGATCTTTCTTTTTAACCGCTTTTCGTTTGGTCCAAACCACCATATTATTATTAGGCGATACCGAGACCGACCGTATAGATTCGGTATTAATAATATCTTCAGGAGTCCATCGTGTGGGGTCTTTCTTTTCTTGACTTTGTACTGCTGATATCGTTAATACTAAGCCTATAAAAAATAAGGCGCGAAGGTTTTGTTTTTTCATGAGCATTGATATTTAGAGGTTAAATATCGTAAATTAATACTTATTAACCACGAATGCACGTCCCATACCTACGGACGTGCATTCGCAATAAAATTTCAGAATTTGTTTTAAGAATTAATCACCTTTTTTTGATGATTTATAGACTCTTGGTGAATGGCCTTAAAGAGACGAGATATAAACTCTTGGCTCAAGGCATTTTCTTTGCCTTCCGCAATCATCTTTTCCAATATTTCATTCCAGCGCCTAGTTTGTAAAATGGCCACATTTTTTTCTTTCTTTAGGGCGCCAATCTTATCAGAAATTTTCATGCGTTTTCCCAACATTTCAATGAGTTGATGATCGGTAACGTCTATTTGAGTTCTCAGCGTATTTAAGGCATTTTTATAGTCACCCTCAGTATCAGTAGCCTTCCTTATTTTAAGATCTATCATCATCTGTATTAAGGTTTCCGGAGTGATTTGTTGTGCAGCGTCACTCCAGGCCTTATCAGGATTATTATGGGTTTCGATAATAAAACCGTCGTAGTTTAAATCTAATGCCGTTTGACAAATATCAAATATAATATCCCGTTTCCCNGCGATATGCGAAGGGTCGCAAAGCAAAGGCAAATCTGGAAATTTATTCTGCAATTCTATGGGAATTTGCCATTCGGGATTGTTGCGGTAGCGCGTTTTTTCATAGGTTGAAAAGCCTCTGTGAATCACACCAAGTTTTTTAATATCGCAGGTGTATAAACGTTCAATAGCACCTAACCACAAAGGTAAATCGGGATTTACAGGGTTTTTCACCAATACTATTTTATCGGTCCCTCTTAGAGCTTCGGCAATTTCTTGAACTATAAACGGGCTTACCGTACTTCTGGCACCTATCCATAAAATGTCAACATCGTGTTCTAATGCCAATTGCACATGATTGGGATTTGCCACTTCGGTAGCTATCATCAAACCTGTTTCTTCTTTGGCCTTTTGCAACCATTTTAAACCCAAAGCGCCCACACCTTCAAAGTTTCCAGGGCGTGTTCTGGGCTTCCATATACCCGCACGCATTACGGTAGCATCACTTTCTTTTAATTGATGTGCTATATTTAATACTTGCTCTTCGGTTTCTGCACTGCAAGGACCGGCAATAACTAAAGGATGGTCTAGTCCGAAGTTATCTAACCAGGTTCTTAATTTAGGATTATTTTTCATGTTCTTTTTTATTGTTTTAGGGGATACATGTTCCCCATAGTTATCGGGATTGATGATTAAAATAATTTTTTTATAGATAGTTTTCCCATCCCGTACCTACGGGACGGGATTAATCATACCGGTTTCATTGATTTATTTTTTAATATTTGACTGGGTTTATTTTCCATGTTGGAAGCATAAACACCCAATACTTTCATTTCTTTTACAGCTTTTTTCATCATGACAGTTACCTCTTCAAATAAATTATAATCGGTAAATAAAACATCCACAAAAAAAGCATATTTCCAAGGTTTCCCGATTATGGGAAGGGATTGAATTTTAGTTAAATTAATTTTAAAGGTACTCAGAAGTTGAAGAATACTAGATAAACTTCCTATATCATGACTCAATTCAAATTTAAGAGAAGCCTTATTAGCCTCTACAGAAGGCGCCAATCCCTTTGGGCCAATAAGAACAAAACGTGTTTTGTTTTCCTTTATATTTTGAATATTAGAGTCTAAAATTTTTAAACCAAAGGTTTCTGCCACTTGCTTTCCAGCAATAGCCGCTGTACCCATTAATTGGTTGTCCTTAATTTTTTTAGCCGAAGACGCTGTGTCTTTTCCTTCAATNACTTTAAACTGTGGCGGGAATTTTCTCAAATAATCTTTACACTGTAATAATGCGACAGGATGGGAATGCACCTCTTTTATATCGTGAATGGATTGCCCATCCAATGCCATAAGATACATTTGAATGTTTAAGAACACTTCATCTATAATTGAAAAANCTCCAGCATCTATTAAGTTGTAATTAGGCAAAATAGAACCGGCAATGGTATTTTCGAGAGCAAGAACCCCGTAATGAGATTGAGCATTAGCAATGCTGTAGGTCACTTTTTCAAATGAATCGCATTTAATTAACTCGATATCCTGTTCAGGAAAAAGCTTTCTCACCGCCANATCATGAAAGGAGCTTTCAATACCCTGTATCGCAATTTTTGTTTTCATAATCACTTTATCGCATAAAAAAAGTTCCGATTTTCATCGGAACTTTTAAAAATTAATATCTTTTTATTAATTACATAATCATTCCGTCTCTATTCGTAAAATAGAAATACCAGAAGCTAAAAAATGTAAATAATGTATTCATTAAGTCTTAAATAAAAAACAAAAGTAATTAAATATTTTATAGTACAAAACGATAAAAGGTAATTTTTTTGAATAAAGAACGCTGAATATCAAATTGTAGAATATCNAAGNCNAAATTTTATTATTCTTTATTTACCACTTTTTTTTAAANGAAATTCTTAATACCGAATCTTCCCTCATCCCGAAAAGGCAGGACAGGCTGTGCGGGATAGTAATTAAAATTTTAATATTTCATTATTTTGTGTTCTCCCGATAGCTATCGGGACGATATTCGATATTCATTATTCGATATTCATTATTCGATATTCGATATTCAATATTCAAAAAACCCATTCAAAAAATGTATTTTTGAACAAATCTTTTTTTTAATGTCTATTAAAGTTGAACAAATCACCAAAATTTACGGCCAACAAAAAGCACTTAACAACCTATCATTTAAGGTAAATAAAGGTGAAATCGTTGGTTTTTTAGGGCCAAACGGTGCAGGTAAATCAACTTTAATGAAAATACTTTGNGGNTATATTCCGGCNACTTCNGGTAATGCCTTAGTCAATNATTTTGATGTTAAGACCAATGCCATTGCCGTGAAAAAAAGTGTGGGTTANCTTCCCGANCACAACCCCCTTTATNNCGATATGTATGTNAANGAATACCTTTTGTTTAATGCTTCTATCTATAAGGTACACAAAGATAANGTGNCTCGNGTTATAGANATTACNGGNCTAAAACCCGNAGCACATAAAAAAATAAAGGCNCTCTCTAAAGGTTANANACAGCGTGTAGGACTNGCCAACGCCTTATTNCACAATCCCGATGTGCTTATNTTGGACGAACCCACCACCGGTTTAGACCCCAATCAATTACTCGACATACGCCAATTAATTAGCCNTGTNGGTAAAGACAAAACNGTATTTCTNTCCACNCACATCATGCAAGAAGTAGAAGCCGTTTGCAATAGGGTTATCATTATAAATAAAGGCGAGATTGTGGCCGATAATAGTCTGAAAGAATTGCGTGAAAGCAGTAAACAGATTATTGCTGTAGAGTTTGATAATGTCGTAAATGAAACTGTTTTAAAAAAATTGCCTCATGTTGAAAAGCTCATAAATATATCGGAGTGTGTATATGAAATCACATTTTCAACTTCGGATGATATGCGCCCAAAAATCTTTGATTTCGCACAGGATAATCATTTAAAAATTTTACAGCTCAACACAAAAACCACAAGTTTGGAAAGCTTGTTTAGGGGTTTGACTCTTGAATAACACCAAATCTTATTCAGACAGCGTTGCGTTTACAGTCTCGTCAAATTCCACTAGATAATGTCCAACAAAAGCATGTCTTTCATAGGATAATAACCAAATATGAAGCTTGTTTTTACTCTTATCATCAAAGTGTAACAAAGCGCCATCTATCCCTACCTTATGGTTGTCTAACCATTCATCATTCGCATTCGACAAATAGGAATAATATAAATTGGTCTTGGTTCTAACAGATTTATGGTGTTCGTATGTTTCATAGAAGGTATGATTCCCAAATCCCATCGAATTTTGCCAGCCTTTGTCCACCTCATCCTCGGCCAGAAATGGAATCTCTGGTAAATCAATTCCACCTAGGAAAAAATTAGTTTCTCTTTCCTTTTCCTTATCTAAAAACCTTAATTTTATTTCGGATAAGTTTTTATTACCCGACTCATTGAACAACTCATTCACCTCGATTGAATTAATAGTATAAAATCGCCCTAACTCGGTTTTTCTTGGAACAGATTTATCATACATACCAGGCGGGCTGTAGCTGGCAAAAGAAGTACTATCTGATTGCAGTTCTTTCATTGACCGAAATGCAGTTGGGGAAATAATTTCTTTAAATTTCACCTTTTGCTCACCAACCAATGGATAGGGATGGTTACTTAAATCCTGAAATTGAACAGGAATCTCTCTAACAATTTTTCTCAATTTAGTCCTGTCTACGGTTTGCTTATCTGTTTCAACCCATTCTGTTAAATAGGGTCGATACTTATCAAATGGAATATTGTTTTTCTTTTGAAACAAATTCTCATATTCTGATAGAGGGAAATTAAACCAACCATGACCTATTCGTAATTCCTGATTATTTTCTTTCGTAAATAATATGATTTCCCACAAACCGGAATGCAGGCAATTTCTTGCAATATCAACTCTTGTAATATCTTGATTTGTACTTGTAAAATGATTTTGATTAAAGGCGACTTGATTTCTATTCCATTCTTGATAGACGACTGATAAATACGACAAATATTCATCCTGCTTCAAGTGATCTGGAATGGTTGGAATCCATTCAGAAAGATCAAGGTTCTCCATTGTTATGGAATTATGATCGCTTAACTGAATTTCAAAATCAAATATAAAATCTGATTTCCTGGTTAAATAAACCTCTTTAAAGATATTATTTTTATAGTTGCCGGATCGAAAACCAATTTCAGGATTATCAGGATATTCAATATCTTCCTTTTGTTCGATTTGAATT
>JAESQB010000018.1 GCA_016765375.1 Flavobacteriaceae bacterium
AGATGACATAGATTTAGTTAAAACACTCATGAATATTTTTAGTCAAATTGGTGAAGATGCAAAATTTAAAGCCATGAAAGCTAAGCTTGAAGAAATGGGAGGTTAATGATAAATGTTTTATTTAAATAAAAAAGCCGTCTGCCTAAGGCGGATGGCTTTTTTGTATTTTTTAATGATGTTTTTGAGATTTGTGTAAGTCAAATCTTAATTTAAAATCATTTGTAAAAATTTATTTCTTAGAGAGAAATTCTTTTTTATTCAATAAAGTGTCTGCTTTTAAACCCTTTTTGTTGAGGTATTTATAAAATCTAGCACCTTCTTTTTCCATGATCTTATTAAACCGTTCTTTAGCAGTTTCAAATTCAGAATTAATTAAATTATAATTTTGTTTTTGAGATCCGTTTATTGGGTTTGTGCTTCCCGCCACATTGGCGTATAAATCGCTCATTCGTTCTCTTAGTTCCGGTTCGGCCGATTCTACATAATTATCACCTGTTGTAATCACGAGATCTTTTAAAAGTGCATTTAGTTTATTTACCATGGGTTGCGCCGGTTTTTCAGCTTTTGCATTTTGATCTAAAACACTTTTAGCATGGTTTAAATGCCCATTTACCTGATATACCATATAAGCTAAACTCTCTACCATATTGTACATGGTTTTGGTGAATTGATGATGTTCTTTACGCTCATTTGCATTCATAACACCTTTGGGATCGTATTTGGTTTCTACAAGATGTTCGTAGGTTTTCTTACCTTTACTAAGTACAATCTTGTATTGCCCTTCTGGGGCTGTAGGAGCTGTAAACCCTCCAAAAGCTAAAGTTTTACCTTCCGCCATTTTAGGTCCTGGGGTTTTAAAATCCCAACGCACTATGTTTAACCCTTTGGATTTTCCAGCTGTTAAAGAAGCTACTTTATTTCCTTTCATATCTTGTACTTCCATGCTCATTTTTCCAAACGTATGACGCTTTTTTAAATAATATCTTATGATAAGTCCAGTGGCTTTGTTAGAACCTACAAATTGGGTTTCACCGCCAAAACTTCCACTAAAGCTGCTTGTCTCCTTCATGATAGCAGGTTTATTTTTAAAAAAATGAACATTTTTTGACAGTACTTCATTATTTAGATCTCTAAGCATGCTGATATCGTCAATAATAATAACACCACGGCCATGAGTTCCCATAACCAAATCGTTTGTCTTTTTTTGTAGCTCCATAAAGTGAATTGCAACTGGGGGCATATTATTGGTGAATTGAGACCAATTTTTTCCGCCATTTATGGTGATATAAAGGCCAAATTCGGTACCTAAAAATAAGAGATCCTCATTTATATAGTCTCCTTGTATATTTCTTACAAAGCCATAAACATCATTGCTAATGATTGATGTCCAGGTTTGTCCATAATCAGTAGTTTTTAAAGTATAAGGTTTCATATCGCCATTGGTATGTCCTTCAAACACGGCATAGGCTGTACCTTTTCCATGCACACTGGCCTCAATATGATAAACCCATGTATAGGCGGGTACTCCTACAAGATTTGCGGTGAGATTAGCCCAGTTTTTTCCACCGTCTTTAGTAATTTGTACGTTACCATCGTCGGTGCCCACCCAAATAATATTTTCATCTAAAGGCGATTCGGCTATAGTAAATATGGTTGTGTGTTTTTCTGCTCCCGAATTGTCTATTGATAGTCCTCCCGATTGTGCTTGGTCTTGCTTACTTTTATCATTGGTAGTAAGATCTGGAGAAATGATGGTCCAATTTTCTCCCATATCTTCCGATTTATGTAAAAATTGGCTTCCAATATATAACCTATCTGCTTGGTGTTCGCTTAAAGCTATAGGCGCATTCCAGTTAAAACGTANTTTGGCATCGCCTGTTTTNGCTANGGGNTGTACNGTTTTNANNNGNTTNTTATCTACATCATAACGCCATACNTTGGCTGCGCCTTGCATTTCTGAATAAATGATGTTTTTCTTATGATGTTTTAATACCCTAAAACCATCGCCTCCACCTATAGAATTCCAATCTCTGGCTTGTACGCCTCCTGGCGAAGAGGAAGGNCCNTACCAAGAACCATTATCCTGAAGACCACCATACACATTATAAGGTTCAGCATCGTCAACACTAATATGATAAAATTGGGAGAGCGGTAAATTTTCAACAATTTCGAAGGTGCTAGCACCGTTCCATGAACGGTAAACGCCTCCATCAGTTCCGGCATATAGAATATCAGAATCGTTTATGTGAAATATAACATCGTGAATATCGGGATGTAATGTTCCTAATGATTTAAAAGTTTTTCCGCCATCTCGGCTTATTGATCCAAAAACACCAGCTTTAACAACAACATCCGGGTTTTTTGGGTCAACCGTTATTCTAGAGAAATAAAAAGGTCGTACCGTAATTCCAAAATCCTTATTCAAGTGAACCCAGTTTTCACCGGCATCGGTCGATTTCCACAGGCCTTTTTTATTNGGNTCTTCGGTTTCTAATACCGAATAAAGTATGTTATTATCACTAGGGGCTAATGCTAGCGCAATACGTCCTAANTTNCCTGAGGGNAAGCCATTGTGAATTTTATCCCAGGTTTCACCACCGTTTATCGATTTATAAATGGCCGAGTTTGCACCGCCAGAATTAAAACTCCACGCAGTTCTTCTAAACTCCCACATAGAAGCATAAAGAATATTTGGATTTTTAGAATCCATGATCACATCGGTAGCGCCTGTACTGGTATTGAGATATAATATTTTATTCCAGGTTTTTCCGCCATCGTTTGTTTTATATACGCCACGCTCTTCACTATCACTCCATAAAGCTCCTAAAACACCAATATATATTTCATCGGTATTATTTGGGTTTATGGTGATAGAAGCGATGCGTTCTGACTTTTCAAAACCCATTTTTGTCCAATTGCTTCCGCCATCTGTGGTTTTGTATAATCCATCACCAATTGAAACTGAGTTTCGAGTCCAAATTTCACCGGTACCCACCCAAATAACTCTATCTGGATCTTTGGGGTCTACGGCAATAGCACCAATTGATTGGGTGTGTTTATCAAAAATTGGACTGAAGGTAGCGCCACCATTATTGGTTTTCCATACGCCACCCCCTGCGGTACCAGCATAAATAACGCGCTGGTCGGTAGGGTGAGGTTCTAGATCTATAATTCGTCCACTCATAAGCGCAGGGCCTATATGTCTGGCATGCATATTACCGAAAAGTGCATTGCCTTTTAGGGTTACGTCTTGTGCATTTAATGTAAATTGAAATAGGGCTAATGCAAATACAAAAACAATTGTTTTTTTCATCTCCTTAAGGATTAGTAAAAAAAAATACTCAGTATAATTGAAGTTTTTTTTTTGATTATAATTCAAATTTAATTTTTGCCTTTAGAGGTTTCAACAGCTTCGGGAAAAGCAAATTGAGCCTTATCGGTTTTTACGTTAAGCTCTATATTTTCAATCACAATTTCTTGCCCACCTGGTTGATCTTTAATTCCTTGTGTCATAGAAAAAGGGAAATATATACCGCCTTCTTCTTGATAGTCACTAAATTTTATTTGTGAAACCATACCTTTTCCTGGGCCTGAAGTGATCTCGTTTTCAACTACGATAGGTACAAAATTTTCGGTATCGAAATAATAAAAATAAATATCATCAACTTTCTTTCCATCTACTGTATGAGGCTCTTGAACTAATTTTATTTTAAAAGTTTCCGTACCTTCTATAGTTTCTTTACCTATGAGCTCAACAGTATAACCCTTAGTTTTGTAATCAATAAAGGGGTCTGGGAAATCATTAGCATTTAATTTGATGTTTTCTGTGGCTTCGGTATCTTGTTTTTCGGGTTTCATGGTCATTTGGTTTGAACCCCAAAGCGTTTCTCCGTCAAAGACCCCTTGATAAAGGGTCTGTCCCTGAAGATTAACTTTTACCATGCTATAACCCTCTATGGTTTGTGTTATTTCTAAAGGAATAGTCATGCCATTTCCAATATTAACTTTTCCGATTAACTTAGTAGACTTTAGGGCTTTTAATTTTTCAAGTCCTCCTATGGTTTCAAAATAATTGTTAATTATTTCATCAGCAGTTTGAGCATTGGCAGGAAGCCATGCTGCAATAAATACAATAAA
>JAESQB010000143.1 GCA_016765375.1 Flavobacteriaceae bacterium
ACTATTGCCGACGGTTTTGACTTCGCTAATATTTTAATAAAAACACGTGAGGGACGTCCCATTAAGGTTGAAAATAACAAGAGTTCTGCTCATAACGGATCTGCCAATGCACGTGTGCATGCTTCGGTTTTGTCGCTTTATGACAATAAACGATTAAAAGCGCCAAAAATTGAAGGCGAAGAAGTGTCATGGGATGCCTTTAGTGGGCAATTGGCTTCAAAGTTAAAAGCCATGGCAGGGCAAGAGGTTGTGCTTCTTAGTCAGACCTTTGCGAGTCCTTCTACATCACGATTGATCAAAGAATTCACTGAAGCTTATCCCAATGTGCGTCACGTAGTATACGATACAGTATCCTCGTCTGAAGCTTTAGATGCTTTTCAAAATAAATACGGAACACGAGCTTTAGTTGATTACGACTTTTCTAAAGCCGATGTGATCGTGTCTGTTGGTGCCGATATTTTAGGCGATTGGCAAGGTGGTGGATATGAAGGCGGTTATGCCAAAGGCCGTGTGCCTAAGCATGGCAAAATGTCTCGCCATATACAGTTTGAAAGTAATATGACACTTTCTGGTGCTAATGCCGATAAGCGTATTGCCTTAAAACCTTCGGAACAACTGCAAGTATTAAAAGCCTTAAANGGTGGTTCTACTTCAGGNNTNTCANAAAATATTACCGATGCTATAGCTAAAGCAAAANCTCAAATAAATAAAGCAGGTTCAANAGCCGTTGTGGTTACNGGCTTGCAAGATGTTGAGGCGCAATCTATGGNNTTNACTATAAATGAANCTTTGGGTAGCAAAGCTATNGATGTAACGAAGCCCAGACTATTAAGTCAAGGAAGTTCGGCGCAAGTAATAGCTGTTCAAAGAGGAATTNCTTCAGGAACCATTAAAGGATTGATCACCGTAGGTGTAGATCCGCTTTATAGTTTTCCAAATGTAGCNGCTTTTACTAAAGCTTATAAGGCATTAGAATTGTCTGTTGCTTTTTCNATGAAAGATGATGCGACGGCTTCTGCAGCGCAATTTGTTGCTGCCACACCACATTATTTAGAATCATGGGGNGATGCTCAAATTAAAAAAGGCAGCTTTAGTTTAATGCAGCCAACCATACGNCCTTTATTNAANACAAAACAATTTCAAGANGTATTATTAGATCTTACAAATAATAAGAGCTCNTATTACGATTATATAAAAACNACCTGGACCTCTATTTTAGANGGNGGCTCNTGGAATCAAGCCTTGCATGATGGTGTTTTTGAAAGNGATGTTGANNTTGCNANCGAGNGCTATTNNNGTTGAAAGTGCTGANNTTACNATNAGTAAAAATACNGGTGATTTCGACCTTACCTTGTACANCAAAACAGGAATGGGNNATGGCCAAATGGCTAATAACCCTTGGNTGCAAGAATTNCCCGATCCTATTTCCAGNGTGAGTTGGGATAANTATTTAACCATATCGGCTGCCGATGCTTCTGCTTATGGATTAGAGAACGAGAATGTGGCAAATGGNGCTTTAAACGGAAGTTATGTCAACCTAAGTGTTGGGGATATNNCCNTAAAAAATATACCTGTTTTAGTACANCCTGGTCAGGCAAAAGGTTCTATTGGATTGGCTTTAGGATATGGAAAAACAGCAGCCATTCAAGAAGAAATGCAAACCGGTGTAAATGCTTATGCTTTATACCAAGGTTTTAATGCGTTACAAAAGGCCAGTATTGAAAAAGTTTCTGGTACACATGAGTTTGCTTGTGTTCAGCTTCAAAATACCATGATGGGTCGTGGTGAGATTATTAAAGAAACCACTTTAGAGATATTTAATACCCATGTTGACAATTGGAATAAGATGCCTCAGGTATCCNTAAACCATATTGGGACTGATATTACCTCTCCCGATGTTGANCTTTGGCAGAAGTTTTGATCGCTCAATAGGGCATCATTTTAATTTGTCTATAGATTTAAATGCATGTACCGGATGTGGTGCTTGTGTGATTGCTTGTCATGCCGAAAATAACGTGCCTGTGGTTGGAAAAACCGAAGTGCGTCGTTCTCGCGATATGCACTGGTTGCGTATAGACCGTTATTATTCTAGTGAAGAAAGTTTGACAGCCGATAAGCATAAGAAAGATACCATTCCCGGATTGGAAAAATTTGGCCAATTGGAAGTGGCTTCAGAAAACCCTCAAGTGGCTTTTCAGCCGGTTATGTGTCAGCATTGTAATCATGCACCCTGTGAAACAGTATGTCCTGTAGCGGCAACTTCTCATGGGCGTCAAGGGCAAAACCACATGGCGTATAACCGCTGTGTAGGAACGCGTTATTGTGCAAACAACTGTCCTTATAAAGTGCGTCGTTTTAACTGGTTCTTATATGCCGAGAATGAAGAATTTAATTACAATATGAATAACGATTTAGGCCGTATGGTTTTAAATCCTGATGTTGTGGTACGTTCTCGTGGTGTCATGGAAAAATGTTCGATGTGTATACAAATGACCCAAAAAACCATTTTAGATGCCAAACGTGATGGTAGAGCCATTAAAGATGGTGAATTCCAAACGGCATGTTCAAAAGCNTGTTCAACAGGCGCTATGGTTTTTGGTGATATTAATGACCACGATAGTGAGATTTTCAAATTAAAAAATGATGATCGNATGTATCACTTGTTGGAAAGTATTGGAACAAAACCTAATGTGCAGTATCATGTNAAAGTGAGAAANACAACGGAAGTTTAAAAAATTTAATTAAAAAATAACTATATAACGATTATGGCGTCGCATTACGAAGCACCTATAAGAAGACCTCTGATCACAGGAAATAAAAGCTATCACGATATTTCGGTTGATATTGCAGCTCCTGTNGAAGGAAAAGCCAATAAAGCTTGGTGGATTGTATTTTCAATCGCACTTGCCGCTTTTGCTTGGGGAATATTCTGTATTATATATACCATTTCTACGGGAATTGGAACTTGGGGTTTAAACAAAACNGTAGGCTGGGCCTGGGATATTACCAACTTTGTATGGTGGGTAGGTATCGGGCATGCCGGTACGCTTATCTCGGCAGTATTGTTACTGTTTCGTCAAAAATGGCGTATGGGAATCAACCGTTCGGCAGANGCCATGACCATTTTCTCGGTAATACAAGCGGGATTATTTCCTATAATTCATATGGGNCGCCCTTGGTTAGGNTATTGGGTATTNCCCATTCCAAATCAATTTGGAAGTTTATGGGTTAATTTTAACTCNCCNNTATTATGGGATGTATTTGCAATTTCTACCTATTTATCGGTTTCATTGGTATTTTGGTGGACAGGNCTNNTGCCTGATTTTGCGATGATACGCGACCGAGCCGTTACCCCTTTTAATAAAAAAATATACAGTCTTTTATCTTTTGGATGGACTGGTCGTGCTAAAGATTGGCAACGTTTTGAAGAAGTATCCTTAGTACTTGCCGGTTTGGCAACACCTCTGGTACTTTCGGTACATACCATTGTATCCTTTGACTTTGCTACCTCGGTTATTCCGGGATGGCATACNACNATATTTCCTCCTTATTTTGTTGCNGGNGCGGTATTCTCTGGCTTTGCCATGGTAAATACGCTGCTCATTATCATGCGGAAAGTATCGAATCTCGAAAATTATATTACCATTCAGCATATAGAGCTCATGAACATCGTAATCATGATTACGGGATCTATAGTGGGTGTAGCCTATATTACCGAATTGTTTATCGCTTGGTATTCAGGTGTTGAATACGAGCAATACGCTTTCCTTAATCGTGCTACCGGACCTTATTGGTGGGCNTATTGGGCNATGATGACCTGTAATGTGTTCTCACCCCAATTTATGTGGTTCCCCAAATTAAGACGTAGNATTATGTTCTCNTTTATTATNTCNATAGTNGTTAATACAGGGATGTGGTTTGAGCGTTTTGTGATTATTGTAACCTCATTGCACCGCGATTACTTACCATCNTCATGGACNATGTTNTCGCCAACTTTTGTGGATATTGGAATATTTATTGGAACCATAGGATTTTTCTTTGTCTTGTTCCTCTTGTATTCAAGAACCTTCCCGGTGATTGCACAAGCCGAGGTAAAATCGATCTTAAAATCTTCGGGTGATAATTTTAAAGCCCTAAGAGACGGAAATTATAATCCTGATTCAGAAAAACTAAAAACTAATTAAGCCATGGCATCTCAAGTTATACACGCTATTTATACAGACGATGATATCTTAATGCAAGCGGTTAAAGAAACCCGCAAGGCACATTATCATATAGAGGAAGTTTATACCCCTTTTCCTGTACATGGGCTAGATAAGGCCATGGGACTGGCACCTACACGAATTGCCATTACCTCGTTTATATATGGTTTGCTAGGCCTAACGGTTTCCATAGTGATGATGAATTTTATAATGATAGAAGACTGGCCTCAAAATATTGGAGGAAAACCCAGTTTTAGCTATTTGGAAAACATGCCGGCCTTTGTTCCGATCATGTTTGAAATGACGGTNTTTTTTGCAGCGCATTTAATGGTAATTACNTTTTATTTACGCTCTAGGTTATGGCCTTTTAAAAAAGCCGAAAANCCCGATATTAGAACTACAGACGACCATTTTTTAATGGAAGTGGATGTTGCCGGTCACGATGTAAAAGTTTTGTCAAAGTTTTTTAAAAAAACAGGCGCTTCAGAAGTTAATATAATAGATAAGGAGGACCACTAATGATGAAAAATGTATTAAAAATAGGAGTATTACTTGCTGTAAGTTTAATCATGGAATCATGTGCTAACTCCGATAGGCCAAACTATCAATTTATGCCAGACATGTATAAGCCCGTAGGATATGAAACCTATGGTAATTATGATGTGTTTGCTAATGGACAAGAAGCCTCCTTACCGGTTGAAGGAACTATCCCTAGAGGTTGGATGCCCTATGAATATGAGAATACGACCGAAGGTTTGGAATTGGCCAGAATTGAACTAAAAAATCCATTTCCTCGTACTCAAGCCAATAGGGATAATGGAAAATATTTATACGACATCTATTGTGCGCTTTGCCACGGAAAAAAAGGTGACGGTAAAGGTATTTTATCAGAACGCGAAAAATTTTCAGGAATACCTTCTTATGGCGATCCCGGAAGAAATATTACAGAAGGGAGTATTTATCACGTCGAAATATTTGGTTTAAACAATATGGGGTCTTATGCCTCGCAAACCAACGAGAAAGAACGCTGGCAAATAGGGATGTATGTTGAAGATTTAATGGCTGAGCTTAAAGGCACTGAAAAATTTCCTATAGCTGTTGAAGTGGTACATGAAGTGTCAGCCGTTGAAAAGCATGAAAATAATAGCCATGCCAAACCCAATCATTAAAAATTAGAATAAAGAGATTATAGAAATATGTACACCTTTCCTAAAAAATTAAAACTGCTTGCCATTATTTTTATGCTGCTTGGTGCCATAGCTACGGTTGCGGGATTTATGTCAGTTCCCGGTTCTACAGACGAGGTAAAAGCAATGCAGGCATCACACGATACTCATGGTGAAGCACCCATACATGGTGTTTCTGCAGATGAGCATGCCCCTGCCGGCGATTCGGCTCACGGCGATGAACAGGCGCATTTAGAGCACACTTTGCATCAATTGCAAAACAGACCTTGGTCTGCCATTTATGTAGCGGCTTTCTTCTTTTTTATGATAGCCTTAGGCGCCTTGGCTTTTTACGGCATACAACATGCCTCACAGGCAGGTTGGTCACCTATATTGTTTAGAATTATGGAAGGCGTAACAGCCTATCTGTTGCCAGGTTCTATCATCATGTTATTATTATTAGTGCTTTCAGGAATGCACTTTAATCATATTTTCCCATGGATGGATTCGGCATTAATAGATCCTGAAAATGAAAAATACGATGCCTTGATTGCTGGTAAATCAAGCTGGTTAAATATACCCTTCTTTTTAATAAGAGCGGTAATATTTTTAGCTGGATGGAACTTATACCGCTATTTTTCAAGAAAACTTTCATTAAAAAACGATACCGCCGAAGATAACCGCTGGTTTAAAAAGAACTTTAAACTCTCGGCAGGATTCTTGGTATTCTTTATATATACCGAGTCGATGATGACTTGGGACTGGATCATGAGTTTTGATCCCCACTGGTTTAGTACCCTCTTTGGATGGTATGTTTTTGCCAGTATGTTTGTAAGTGGTATTACCGTTATCGTTATGGTGACCATTTATCTAAAATCTAAAGGCTATTTAGAAGAAGTAAACAACAGTCACATTCACGATTTGGCTAAATTTATGTTCGCCTTTAGTATATTCTGGACCTATTTATGGTTTTCACAGTTTATGCTTATTTGGTATGCCAACATTCCTGAAGAGGTAACTTATTTTGTCACTAGAATTGAAGATTTTAAACTGCCATTTTTCGGCATGCTAGTCTTAAACTTTATTTTCCCCGTACTATTGCTTATGAATAGTGATTACAAGCGTGTAAGTTGGTTTGTAATTATGACAGGGATCGTGGTGCTCTTTGGGCATTATATTGATGTCTTTGTGATGGTGATGCCAGGAACGGTTGGAAAATCATGGTTTATTGGTCTCCCCGAAATTGGAGCTATACTGTTTTTCGCAGGCTTATTTATACTTATTGTGTTTAATGCCTTAACCAAAGTACCTTTAACACCTAAACGTAACCCGTTTTTAGAGGAAAGTAAACAGTTTCATTATTAATAAATTTGAAAAGAAGATAACCTAACGATGACTACATTTTTAACCCTATTTGTTTTATCCTTATTTGCCATTTCGCTTTGGCAAATAAGCAAGATATATAGTCTTTCAAGAGTTGGTTCAGACGATAATCCTGGCGTAGCTAATGATAAAGACAATAAACTTAATGGCAAATTAATGCTTGCTTATGTTGTTTTCCTATTTGTATTTACCATAGCTGGTTTCTTCTGGTGGGGAGACGTTTTGTTGCCAGAGTCGGCCTCAGAACACGGTGCTAAAACCGATATGTTAATGACCGTTTCCTTTATATTAATATTCTTTGTGTTTTTTGTAACGGAATGGGTACTCTTTTATTTTGCCTATAAGTACTACGGAAGAAAAAACCAACGGGCTGTATTTTTTGCAGACAACGATAAATTAGAAATGGTTTGGACCATTATTCCTGCTATTGTTTTATCAGGTTTGATAATTTACGGTTTATCTACCTGGTCTGATATTATGAATATAAACGTTGATGACGATCCAATTGTTATCGAATTATATGCCAAGCAATTTAATTGGGATGCGCGTTATGCCGGAAACGATAATACTCTAGGTGAAGCCAATGTACGTCTTATTGAAGGTGTAAACACCTTAGGTGTTGATGCCTCAGACCCCAATTCTCAAGACGATATTGTTACCACCGAATTGCACCTGCCTGTAGGTAAAAAAATACTGTTCAAGATGCGCTCTCAAGATGTATTACACTCGGCATATATGCCTCACTTTAGAGCTCAAATGAATACGGTACCGGGCATGATAACACAGTTTGCCTTTACGCCAACAATTACCACCGAAGAGATGCGTGAAAACCTAGATGTTGTTGCCAAGGTGAAAAAAATTAATGCGATTAGAAAAGCCAATAGCAAAATTTTAATAGCTAAAGGCGAAGTTCCTTTAGAGCCTTATGAATTTGACTATTTATTGCTCTGTAATAAAATTTGTGGAGCCTCGCATTACAATATGCAAATGAAGATTATAGTAGAGTCGGAAGAAGATTATCAAACCTGGTTATCCACTCAAAAAACCATAGCCGAAACCTTAAAATAAAATTACTAAAAAGTTTATATAAAAAGACATGTCAGAAGAAGCACTACACGACGATCACGGGCATCATCATAAAGACACCTTTATTACTAAATACATTTTTAGTATAGATCATAAAATGATTTCTAAACAATACCTGTTTACAGGTTTGTTTATGGGTATAATAGGCATAGCTATGTCTCTACTTTTTAGACTGCAAATTGCATGGCCCGAGAAAGCATTTTCTGTAATGGAAATATTTTTAGGCGATTGGGCACCAGAAGGTGTTATGGATCCTAATATATATTTGGCCTTGGTGACCATACATGGTACCATCATGGTATTTTTTGTACTCACCGCAGGTTTGAGTGGTACCTTTAGTAACCTCTTAATTCCATTGCAACTTGGCGCACGTGATATGGCCTCTGGATTCTTAAACATGATTTCCTATTGGTTGTTTTTCCTATCATCAGTAATTATGTTGTTGTCTTTATTTGTTGAGGCAGGACCCGCTGCAGCAGGTTGGACCATTTACCCTCCTTTAAGTGCTTTGCCTCAGGCTATTCCTGGAGCTGGTATGGGGATGACCCTTTGGTTGGTGTCTATGGCTATTTTTATTGCATCCTCATTATTAGGTTCTCTTAATTATATCATTACTATAATTAACTTAAGAACTAAAGGCATGTCTTTAACAAGAATGCCGCTTACCATTTGGGCATTTTTCCTTACCGCAGTTATAGGTGTGGTATCTTTCCCGGTATTGTTATCTGCTGCTTTAATGCTTATTATGGATAGAAGTTTTGGAACTTCTTTTTTCCTATCAGACATTTATATAGCGGGCGAGGTCTTGCATAACCAGGGTGGTTCACCAGTATTNTTTGAGCACTTGTTTTGGTTTTTAGGACATCCCGAAGTATATATTGTGATATTGCCTGCTTTAGGTATAACCTCAGAGATTATTGCTACCAATTCCAGAAAACCTATTTTTGGTTATCGCGCCATGATCGCATCCATTCTAGCCATCGCCTTCTTGTCGACTATAGTTTGGGGACACCATATGTTTATAACAGGAATGAATCCTTTCTTAGGCTCTATATTTACCTTTACAACACTCTTAATTGCGATACCTTCTGCGGTAAAAGCATTTAACTATATAACCACGCTCTGGAAGGGGAATNTACAGTTTAATCCGGCCATGTTATTTTCCATTGGTTTGGTTTCTACCTTCCTCTCTGGTGGATTAACAGGAATTATCCTNGGTGATAGTGCNTTAGATATTAATGTGCATGATACTTATTTTGTAGTGGCTCACTTTCACCTGGTGATGGGAATTTCTGCACTATACGGTTTCTTTGCNGGTATTTACCATTGGTTCCNGAAAATGTTCCATGGCAGNCTTATGAATAAGAATTTGGGATNTGTACATTTTTGGGTGACCTTAGTTGGTGCTTACGGAATTTTCTTCCCCATGCATTTTGTAGGTATGGCAGGTTTACCAAGACGNTATTATAGCAATACGGCCTTTCCTTATTTTGACGATTTAGCCAATATTAATGTGGTGATTACCNTATTTGCNATAATTACCTCTGCGGCACAATTGGTGTTTTTATACAATTTTGTACACTCCATTTTTTATGGAAAGAAAGGGTCCAAAAATCCTTGGTCTTCCAACACTTTGGAGTGGACCACCGAGCTCGAGCCTATACATGGCAACTGGGTAGGTGAGATACCTCATGTACACCGCTGGCCTTANGANTATAGNAAGCTCAATAAAGATGGTGATGACTATGTGATTGCNGGACAAGATTTTATTTCGCAGGATACCCCACTTCAGGATAACGAAGAGGAAATGGATCATTAATTTGATTCAAAAATAATATAAGATAAAGGCCTTCTGAAAAGTTGGCCTTTTTTTATTTAAGTTTAAATGAGTTCATAATTTAAATAATCATTATTTTCGTTTTCTAAATTCAGATATTTATGAAACGCTTATTTCTTCTCTTGTTCTTACCTTTTATATTTGTACAATGCCAAACTAAAAAGAACCCCCATGTTGAGATCAAAACCAAAACAAAATTGGTGGTAGGTATCGTGGTTGACCAGATGCGTTACGACTATTTAACCCGTTTTTGGGATCATTATAGTGATGGTGGTTTTAAGCGTATGGTAAACCAAGGGTTTAATTTTAAGAACAACCATTATAATTATACGCCCACCTATACGGGTCCGGGACATGCTTCGGTATATACTGGCACTTCGCCTGGTACTCATGGCATTATAGGCAACAGTTGGTACAGTAAAGAAGCTGGTAAAATGGTGTATTGTGCCGAAGATGCTAGCGTTCTATCCTTGGGCACTAAAACTAAGGCGGGACAAATGTCGCCTCACCGTATGAAGACCACCACAATTGCCGATATTAATAGAATTCATACACAAATGCAAGGCAAAACCATTGGTATTTCTTTAAAAGACCGTGGTGCAATTCTTCCGGCCGGACATACCGCAAATGCGGCTTATTGGTTTCAGGGAAAAGAAGAGGGTAAATGGATAAGCAGCAGCTATTATATGGATGCATTGCCAGAATGGGTAAACGCTTTTAATGAAAGCGATCAGGCCGAAGGTTATTTTAAAACTTGGGATACCTATTACGATATCAGTAAATATACCCAAAGTGGCGCTGATGAAAATTCTTATGAATGGGGATTCTCTGGAAAAGAAACGCCTACTTTTCCTTATGATCTGGATGCTCTTAAAGCTGAAAATGGCCAGTTCGAAATTATTAAAAATAGCCCTTACGGCAATAATTTGATAACCGATTTTGCAATTGCTGCCCTTGAAGCAGAGCAGCTTGGTGATGATGATCATACCGATTTTTTAACGGTTAGCTACTCCAGTACCGATATGGTAGGTCATAATTTTGGGGTAAATTCAAAAGAAGTTCAAGACTCCTATATTCGTTTAGATCTAGATTTACAACGCTTGCTAGAACATATAGATGCAAAAGTGGGGAAAGGTAATTATACAGTTTTTCTCACCTCAGACCACGGTGCTGTACATGTTCCTAATTATTTAAAAGATTTAAAAATACCGGCAGGCTATTTTGATAGTCAAAAATTTGAAACCGATTTGAATGCGCTTTTAATGGGTAAATACCATTCTAAAAATTTAATAGCCAACTTTTCTAATTTTCAAATTTTCTTTAATCATGATGAGGTAGATAGGTTAAAGATCAATACAGACCTTATGCAAGAGGCTGTCGCTAAATTTGCACTAGATTATCCACAGATGGATAAGGTGTTTACACGAAAACAGATGGAAGATGGTAATTATACCAAGGATCTTGCAAATTTAGTGCAGAATGGTTTTAGTCAAAAACGAAGCGGCGATGTGATGCTGTTACTAGATACCAGTGTAATTTCGTATGGTCCAACAGGCTCTACCCATGGCAGTGCTAATACCTATGATACCCATGTGCCCTTATTGTTTTTTGGAGCCGGTATTAACCAAGGCAGCTCTAGCCGTTATACCAAAATTATAGATATTGCGCCTACTATTTCCAGCCTCTTAGGAATAGTGTTCACTAATGGTTCTACTGGTGATGTATT
>JAESQB010000144.1 GCA_016765375.1 Flavobacteriaceae bacterium
AAATAAAAATAAAAAATACATTTAATCTGATGTTTAATACATTTAATCTGATTTAATTTTCAAAAAACCCCGCATATGTTAAAAAAATGCAAAATTACTTGGCCTGAAAAAAACCAGAATAATTTTAATTTTTTCATATAATGATGCCTCTCTGAAAGAGGTTCTATATTATATTAACATGTTTAGTTGAAAAATGCTACTTGGGTTTTTATGTTTTTTTTAAAACAGAGCTTATAGAATGTAAATCAAACTTTATTTACAAAACGAGATGGTCTTGAAGTTTTAAACGTCTTGTAGCTTTTTCTGATAGGCNTTTATTTGATCNCTAAGTGCTGCTGCCTGGATAAAGTCCAATTCTTTAGAGGCAGCTTCCATCGCCTTTCTACTTTCTCTAATGCGTTTTTCCAGTTCGGTTTTGTTGAGGTATTCTATTTCGCCTTCAGCGGCAAGTGCCGTTTTTGTTTCAAATTCGTAGTTGCGCATATTGGCGAGCGCGTTCTCCAATGATTTTTTAATNGCCTTGGGCGTAATATTATGGGCAGTATTATAAGCAATTTGTTTTTCCCTTCGGTAATTGGTGCCNTCTATAGTTTTTTGCATGCTATTGGTGATCTTNTCGGCATACATAATGGCNTTNCCGTTTAAATGTCTTGCAGCACGGCCTACGGTTTGCGTAAGCGATCTNGCCGANCGTAAAAAGCCTTCTTTATCGGCATCTAAAATNGCGACTAGCGATACTTCGGGAAGATCNAANCCCTCACGNAAGAGGTTAACGCCAATTAAAACATCAAAAACGCCTAGTCTAAGGTCGTGCATAATTTCTACCCGCTCTAGNGTGTCTACATCGCTGTGTATATAACGGCAGCGCACTTGTACCCGACTTAGGTATTTGGTTAGCTCTTCGGCCATGCGTTTGGTGAGTGTGGTTACCAGAATGCGTTCGTCTTTTTCTGTGCGTTGTTGAATTTCTTCCAACAAATCGTCTATTTGATTTAAGCTCGGGCGAATTTCAATAGGGGGGTCTAATAAACCTGTTGGCCTAATNATTTGNTCGGTATAAAGGCCACCGCATCTTTCCATTTCGAAATCTGCGGGGGTTGCACTCACATAGATAACCTGGTTTTGTAATGCTTCAAATTCTTCAAATTTTAAAGGTCTATTGTCCATTGCCGCTGGCAATCTAAAACCGTATTCTACCAAATTCTCTTTTCTGGAGCGGTCGCCGCCGTACATGGCGTTTACTTGGGGNATTGAAACGTGACTCTCGTCGATGATNATTAAATAATCATCGGGAAAATAATCTAACAAACAGAAGGGTCTGGTGCCAGGTTCTCTTCCGTCTAAATAACGGGAATAGTTTTCGATACCACTGCAATAGCCCAATTCTCGTATCATTTCCAAATCAAAATTGGTGCGTTCTTCAAGGCGTTTGGCCTCTAAGTGTTTTCCAATCTCCTTAAAATAATCCACTTGTNTTACCAGATCATCTTGTATGAATTTAATGGCATTTTGTAGNACATCTGGTGAGGTTACAAACATATTGGCCGGGTAGATGTTGAGGCGGTCGTATTTTTCAATTACTTTATTGGTTTGAATATCAAAAGCCTCGATATCTTCTACTTCATCTCCAAAAAAATGAATTCTAAAGGCATGGTCGGCATAGCTGGGGTAAACATCAACAGTATCCCCTTTTATTCTAAAATTTCCTCGGTTAAAATCGGCTTCTGTTCTAGAATATAGGCTTTGCACCAAACGGTGTAAAAATTTGGTTCGAGAAATAATTTCTTCTTTTCTTATAGAAATTACATTTTTCTGAAATTCAACCGGATTTCCAATACCATAAATGCAGGATACCGATGCCACTACAAGAACATCCCGTCTGCCTGAAAGTAGGGAGGAGGTGGCGCTTAATCGTAATTTCTCTATGTCTTCGTTTATAGAGAGATCCTTTTCTATATAGGTGCCACTAGATGGTATAAAGGCTTCGGGTTGGTAATAATCGTAATACGATACAAAATATTCTATAGCATTTTCAGGAAAAAATTGTTTAAATTCTGAATATAACTGAGCTGCTAGCGTTTTGTTATGAGCCAAAACTAGGGTAGGACGTTGTACCTTTTCAATAACATTGGCTACTGTAAAAGTTTTTCCACTACCGGTTACGCCTAATAGTGTTTGGTGTTTTTCTTTACTGTTTAAACCTTCTATAAGAGAGGCTATGGCTTCGGGCTGATCTCCAGTAGGAGAAAATTCAGATTTTATTTCAAATTTCACGCCGCTAATTTACGAAGACTTGTGGGATTTAGAATTAGATGTTGGATTTAGATAGTAGAAAATAGATATTAGAGCATAGATACTAGAGCATAGAGCATAGAGCATAGACCTGCCTGCCGGTAGGCAGGGAATAGAAAAAAGACAGAAGGCAAAAGTAAAAAGGTAAAAGGCAAAAGTGAAAAGATATATTGTTAAAGAAGAATAACTAAAAGGAAATCTCTAGTGGCTAAGGTAAAAAGCCAAGATCCAAGATCTAAGACTCAAATAACAAATAACAAAACCCAAATCACAAAAAGCAAAAAGTGAAAAACCAATAGCTAAAACTTATCAACTATCAACTATTAACAATCAACTACCAACTAAAACTACAAATCTCTTTTCTTTATAATGGCGTATGACCCATACAAAAACACGAGAGTCCAGATTATNACTATNCCCATTGANATCCAGTTTGCGCNNTAATCTTTGGTGAATTCTTCACCCAGTTGTTTGGCTGCACTTTGTATGANGCCAAGTCTGGAAAAAGGTTCAATAATAAGGTTTGACATGGCACTTAAAGGGAAGAATTGTGTGATGCTTTCTGCAACATCGGTGCCTTTAAAATACTTCCATTTTAACAAACTATAGATAATAGTCTCAGCAATGGTCCAAATAAATAAAAACCCTAAGGCAAAAGCCGATCGTTTTACCAAAATGCCAAGAAATAAGCAGAAGGTGAAAAAGCCNACNAGTTTTATTAAATAGGCTAGCATATAGTCTAAATCACTNAANATGATAGACGCCTCGTCATAATCAGAAAAGGAGAGTCCTAGTATCATAGATATGATAAAGACAAAAAGCGTTGAAACTAATGCCAGACCACAAACGGTAATAAATTTTGAAAGAATAAATTCCTTTTTACTCAATCCATCTATTAAATTTTGTTTGATGGTTTTGTTGCTGTATTCATTACCAATCCTACTTACTACAACTATGGCAAAGAAAAATTTAAATTGTGATGCAAAAAAGGTAGTAATATGCCAAATGATTGGGAAATTGTAGATACCTAATTCGCCCAGTTCTAAAGTAAAAAAACCAAAGAAATTTATTTTTATTGANGATAAAACTAATACNGTAAAAGGTAAAATAAATGANATAAATATGAGNATNTTACTCGTTNTGTTGAGNAANNNTTTTTGTAATTCNAATTGTANAAGACGTAACATTTNTTGATTGATTTTTTTGGTTAGTTATTGTTGGTTAACTGAAGGAATTGTTCTTCTAAACTTTCCTTGCGTTTTACCAAGTGGGACAGCGTGATACCTCTGTCAAACATAAGTTTATTAAAAGTAGCAGCTTCCATGGGTTTGTTTAAAATTACTGTGATTATACCTTCTTCAGTTTTAATGGATCCAAACGCATCATTACTTTCAAGAATTTTAATGAGTTCGTCGTTGTTATCGGTTTTTAATTCAAAAAAGCCATGACTGGAAATCATTTCGTCAACACGTCCTGAGTATAGTTTTTCACCTTTACGCAAAACCACAACATGTGTACATACTTTTTCTACTTCGTCCAACAAATGTGATGCTAGAAGGATGGTAGTCCCTTCTTTAGCAACGTCTCTAATTATCTCACGAATTTGATGAATACCTTGAGGGTCGAGACCGTTTGTAGGCTCATCTAGTATTAAAATTTCAGGATCGTTCAACAATGCAGAAGCTATTGCTAATCGTTGTTTCATACCCAAAGAATAAGTTCTAAACTTACTATCTTTTCGTTCTATTA
>JAESQB010000145.1:0-4748 GCA_016765375.1 Flavobacteriaceae bacterium
GAACATAGTGCGCTGGGATTTTAAAACTCCTGCGCCTAAAATGGCGGAAGGCAAAACTTTAGCCTTTGGAGGATTTACTGCACCTACAGCCCCAGAAGGGCAATACAAGATTGTACTTAGTAAAGGCAAGAAAACCTATGAGCATCTTGTAGAAACCAAATACGACCCCAAAGGTGTTATGAATGCAAATGAACGTAAAGAACATCATCAATTCACCAAAACCATGTACGATATGGTAGAGAATCTAGCCTATATGGTTTATCAGGTAAATGGGTATTTAAAACATGCAAAAACAGTTTTAGCCCAAAACACAAAAGCGAAAAAACAGGTACAACCTATGGTAAATAAATTAAATGAACTCTTAAAAGATCTCGTGATTACAACAGGTGATAATTATGTAGAGTCGGCCGAACCAGAATTAAGAGAACGAATGAGCGATTTATACGCCAATGTAGCGGGAAGTACAAATCCAATAAACGGATCTCAAAAACAAAATTATAATTTAATTAATTCTGAATTTGAAACTGCTAAAGAACGGTTTAATAAGATCATGGAAAAAGAAGGTGCTAGATTTTATAAATACCTCAACAAGAAGGGTTTAAAAGCAGACACTTTATTGAATAAAAAAGAATTTCTCTCTAAGAAATAAATTTTTACAAATGATTTTAAATTAAGATTTGACTTACACAAATCTCAAAAACATCATTAAAAAATACAAAAAAGCCATCCACCTAAGGCGGACGGCTTTTTTATTTAGGACTAGTCAAAAAGATTTATTATTAACCTCCCATTTCTTCAAACTTAGCTTTCATGGCTTTAAATTTTGCATCTTCACCAATTTGACTAAAAATATTCATGAGTGTTTTAACTAAATCTATATCGTCTTTTACTTCTAATACCGCTTCTAAAAAAGGCACTGCTTTTCTATATAAGTCACTNCGCATAGCTTTTAACTCATCATAACGCTTATCATCAGCAGCAGAAGTCCCCAAGTTATTCATCTCATCAACAAGAACTTTCTCCTGATCTAAAATAAGGGTAGAAATATTAATGTTTGCAGCCACATAGTTAGGATCTAACTCTAAAGCTTTTTTATAATGTGTCATAGCCTGTTCATTCTCACCAGCATCAGCAGAAATCACACCTAAATTATATTGCAATTCTGGATTATTTGGATCTCTAACAGTAGCTTCTTCAATCAAACTCTTAAACTTAGCGNTATCACCTATCTTATAATATAGATTAGCCTCTTGAAGAATGAGGTCCAAATCATCTGGATTTGCTGCTCTGGCTTGCTTAAAGGCTGCAATTGCTTCGTCATTCTTGCCTTGATCAACATAAATAAGTGCCATATTCTTTGTTATTTCACCAACTCTAGACTTAGTAACCTTAGTTTGTGGATTAATATAACTGCCCGATTTACTATAAATGTTCATTTCTACTTTAGAAGAAAAGATTTTTTCTTCACCAGTTTCAGCATCTTCGGCTACAAATTGAGTTTCAATTCCAGTGTACCCAATGGCTTGTAACTCTTTATAGTGATTTATAGCCTCATCATATTTCTTGACTTTTATTAAATTTGAAGCTGCAAAATACAAATAAAGGGTATCGGCCTTATCCATTTTATAGAGGGCTAATAACTTATTTGCTGCCTCACCATATTTTTTTGAATTTTGATCTTCAATGGCACTATTAATCATTCCATTTTTTATAGTTTGTATTTGTTCAGAAGCCTTAGAGTTTCCTAACTCATTAGCTTTTGTCAAAGCACCAACAGCAGTAGAGAGATCATCACCTTCTGCATTTCCACCAGCATAAAGGGCTAAACCTTTATTAAAATAAAAATCGGCTTGTATTTTTTTACTAACATCTCCAATTTCAGATTCTATGCCATCAAGAATAGCTTTAGCTTCTGTAAAATTACCTGCATTAACAGCTTTTGAAGCTGCTTTAATCTCTTTCTTCTGTCCAAATACAACAGCAGTACAAATAAAAAGTCCAACTGTTAAAATTTGCTTTCTCATGATATTGGTTTTAATTATTAATTATGGTTTTAATTTTCATTAGTATCAATTGTTGTGCCAGTGCCTGTTTCATCACCATTGTCGAGGTTTTCATCTATAACTTCTTCTTCCTCTTCATGCATGACCTTGGCTACAGCTGCAATGGCATCGTCTTTACGTACTTTAATAAGACGAACGCCTTGAGTAGCTCTCCCCATTACACGAAGGCTTTCAACAGCCATACGTATAGCGATTCCCGATTTGTTGATAATCATTAAATCGTCTATATCACTAACATTTTTGATGGCAACGAGTTTGCCCGTTTTTTCGGTTACCGAAATGGTTTTCACTCCTTTTCCTCCACGATTTGTAATTCTGTAAGCTTCTAGGCTTGAACGTTTTCCATAACCATTTTCAGAAACCACCAAAACATCCGACTTAAAATTGTTTACAGCAATCATGCCTACCACTTCATCATCATCACTTCCCAATCTTATTCCTCTTACTCCAGAAGCATTTCTACCCATAGGTCGGGTTTTCTCTTCTTCAAAACGAATGGCCTTACCAGACTGTACCGCAATCATAACCTGACTATCACCAGTGGTTAATATTGCTTCTAGCAATTCATCATCATCTTTTATGGTAATGGCATTAATACCGTTAGTTCTAGGTCTGGAATACTGCTCTAAAGACGTTTTCTTAACCTGTCCTTTCTTAGTTGCCATAATTACATAATGGCTATTAATATAATCCTCATCTTTTAAATCTTGAGTACATATAAAGGCTTTTACCTTATCATCAGACTCAATATTTATTAGATTCTGTATGGCACGCCCTTTTGAGGTTTTACTCCCTTCAGGAATTTCAAATACACGCATCCAAAAACATTTTCCTTTTTGAGTAAAGAACAACATGTATTGGTGGTTGGTACCTACAAAAAGATGTTCTAAAAAATCTTGGTCTCTAGTAGAAGAGGCTTTTTGACCAACACCTCCCCTGTTTTGCTTTTTGTATTCGGTAAGCGACGTTCGTTTTATATACCCTGCATGTGAAATGGTAATGACTACTTTTTCATCGGGTATTAAATCGGTTATACTCACATCGCCTCCTGCATATTCTATTACCGAGCGTCTTTCGTCTCCGTATTTTTCTTTTATCTCTACAAGTTCTTCTTTAATGATATCCATACGACGCACTTCACTGTCAAGAATCTCCTTATAATCATTAATCGTGATCATAAGCTCCTCATACTCGGTACGCAGCTTATCTTGCTCTAGCCCTGTAAGTTGACGCAAACGCATCTCAACAATAGCCTTGGCTTGTATTTCGGTGAGTTTAAAAGCCTCAATAAGTTTAGATCTAGCCTCATCAGTATTTGAAGAAGCTCTAATTAAACGAATAACCTCATCAATATTATCTGATGCAATGATTAAACCTTCTAATATATGAGCACGTTCCTCGGCTTTTCGCAATAAATACTTGGTTCGTCTAACAACAACCTCGTGACGGTGTTCTACAAAATAATGTATTAGCTCCTTAAGGTTAAGCAATCTGGGACGCCCTTTTACCAGAGCAATATTATTAACACTAAAGCTAGACTGAAGAGCTGTATACTTATATAATGTGTTTAATACGATATTAGGTATAGCATCCCGTTTTAAAAGATATACAATGCGCATCCCTTTACGGTCAGATTCGTCTCTTATATTTGAAATACCTTCAATTTTTTTATCGTTAACTAAGTCGGCCGTTTTCTTAATCATATCGGCCTTATTGGTCTGGTAAGGTATCTCGGTAACTATAATAGCTTCTCGCCCATCAACTTCTTCAAAACTGGTTTTGGCTCTAATCACCACACGGCCTCTTCCGGTATGAAACGCATCTCTTACCCCATCATAACCATAAATAGTTCCTCCAGTAGGAAAATCGGGCGCGGTAATATGAGTCATTAACTCATCTATTTCTATATCATTATTTTCGATATAAGCTAAAGTACCATCAATAACTTCAGAAAGGTTGTGAGGAGGCATATTGGTAGCCATTCCCACAGCAATCCCCGAAGCACCATTAATTAATAAACCTGGAACACGGGTAGGTAAAACCGTAGGCTCTTCTAAGGTATCATCAAAATTAAATTGATGATCTACCGTTTCTTTATCGATATCGGCAAGCATGTCCTCAGAGATCTTACGCATTTTAGCCTCGGTGTACCGCATGGCCGCGGGACTATCACCATCAATCGAACCAAAGTTTCCTTGCCCGTCAACCAACATATAACGCAAACTCCACTCTTGAGCCATACGTACCATAGCATCATATACTGATGTATCACCATGAGGGTGATATTTCCCCAAGACTTCACCAACAATTCTCGCCGATTTTTTATGAGAACTGGAAGCACGAACACCCAATTCATGCATCCCAAAAAGCACCCTTCTGTGAACCGGTTTCATACCGTCCCTTACATCTGGCAGTGCACGTGACACTATGACCGACATTGAATAATCAATGTAGGCAGATTTCATTTCTTCCTCAATATTAATTGGTATCAGTTTTTCACCTTCAGCCATAAATATTTTTGTTTTGTATAGTTTAAAATTCCAAGGGGCAATATAACATATTTATCCTGTATTTAAAGGGTTTTACTATAGGTTTATAAACTATTTTATTAACAAAAATCTATAAAAAAAATGAACAGAAAAATTAAATTTTAACAGTCTTTTTNNAAAAGNTTTTNTATATTAT
>JAESQB010000145.1:4754-9441 GCA_016765375.1 Flavobacteriaceae bacterium
ACAAAATAAAAGAAGNGGAATGATTTTTGATATTTCATTTTTTTTATTAATNTTAGAAAAAAAGCTGAANAATAATATGGATGATAATTTTTCACCTAGAGTAAAGGATGTAATAGCTTACAGCAAAGAAGAAGCCTTGCGTTTAGGACATGATTATATAGGTACCGAACACCTCCTTTTAGGGCTCTTAAGAGATGGTAGTGGCAAGGCTATTCTCATACTTAANGCCTTNGATATAGATTTGAATAACCTAAGACGAAAAATCGAAATTTTAAGTCCTGCAAATCCCAACATGACCTCTTCTACTAATGAAAAAAAGAACCTACACCTTACCCGTCAAGCCGAGCGTGCTTTAAAAACAACCTTTTTAGAAGCCAAGCTCTTTCAGAGCTCAACTATAAATACCGCGCACTTAATCTTGTGTATTTTACGCAATGAAAACGATCCTACTACACGACTCTTAAACAAACTTAAGGTTGATTATGACAGTGTAAAAGAGGAATTTAAACTNATGCTTGCTAATAATGATGATTTTTTAGACAGCCCCATGGCAGAGTTTTCTTCTGATGATGATCTAGCAGATGAAGATCCTAAAGAAAACCCCTTTTCTAATACTGGGCAAAAATCAACTAGAAAATCTAAAACACCCGTATTAGACAATTTTGGTAGAGACCTTACCACACAAGCCGAAGAGGGAAAATTAGATCCTGTTGTAGGACGTGAAACCGAAATACAACGTGTTTCCCAAATATTAAGTCGTAGAAAAAAGAACAACCCCTTACTTATTGGTGAGCCTGGAGTTGGTAAGAGTGCTATTGCCGAAGGCCTTGCCTTACGCATAGTACAACGAAAAGTTTCCCGTATTTTATATGATAAACGTGTGGTCAATCTTGATCTTGCCAGCCTAGTTGCAGGCACCAAATACAGAGGTCAGTTTGAAGAACGTATGAAAGCGGTGATGAATGAGTTAGAAAAAAATGAAGACATCATTCTTTTTATCGATGAGATACACACTATAGTAGGCGCCGGAGGTGCTACAGGTTCGTTAGATGCCTCAAACATGTTTAAACCAGCTCTCGCCAGAGGTGAAATACAATGCATAGGCGCAACAACTCTTGATGAATACCGACAGTATATAGAAAAAGATGGCGCCTTAGAAAGACGCTTTCAGAAAGTTGTTGTAGAACCTACTAGTGTTGAAGAAACCATAGAGATTCTTAGAAACATAAAAGATAAATACGAAGACCATCACCATGTAAATTATACCGATGCTGCTCTTGAAGCCTGTGTAAAATTAACCAACAGGTATATGTCTGATAGGTTTTTACCCGATAAAGCTATTGATGCCTTAGATGAANCGGGGTCTCGAGTACATATCACAAACATTAATGTGCCAGATAAAATTTTAGATCTCGAAACCAAACTCGATGAAGTTAGAGAGCTTAAAAACTCGGTGGTCAAAAAACAAAAGTNTGAGGAGGCTGCCAAACTCAGAGACGACGAGAAAACTTTAGAAAAAAGTTTGGCTCAGGAACAAGAGAATTGGGAAGCCGAATCAAAACTCCACAGAGAAATTGTTAATCAGGACGATGTGGCTGAAGTGGTATCAATGATAACCGGTATTCCTGTAAATCGTATCGCACAGACTGAGATCAATAAACTATCTGAGCTTCCAAACCTTATAAAAGGAAAAGTAATAGGCCAGGATGAAGCCGTTACAAAGGTAGTTAAAGCCATACAGCGCAACAGAGCAGGCTTAAAAGACCCTAATAAACCTATCGGTTCTTTTATTTTTCTTGGACAAACCGGAGTAGGAAAAACACAATTAGCCAAGGTTCTAGCTCATGAGCTTTTTGATTCTGAAAACACCCTCATACGTATAGACATGAGTGAGTATATGGAAAAGTTTGCCATATCACGCCTAATAGGAGCACCTCCAGGTTATGTAGGATATGAAGAAGGTGGACAACTCACCGAAAAAGTACGTCGTAAACCTTATGCCGTTGTACTTTTAGATGAAATTGAAAAAGCCCATCCCGATGTTTTTAATATGCTGTTACAGGTTTTAGACGATGGCTACCTCACCGATAGTCTCGGCAGAAAAATAGACTTTAGAAACACCATTATAATCATGACCTCTAATGTGGGTTCAAGAAAATTAAAAGATTTTGGACAAGGTGTTGGTTTTGGCACTGCAGCCAAAAAAGATCAAATAGAAGCGCATACCAAAAGTGTTATAGAAAATGCGCTTAAAAAAGTGTTTGCCCCAGAGTTCTTAAACCGGGTAGATGATGTTGTTATCTTTAATACCCTTGAAAGAGAAGATATTTATAAAATTATTGATATTGAATTAGAGAAACTCTACGGACGTATTGACGACCTTGGCTACACCTTAGATCTCACCAAAGCTGCAAAAGATTATATTACAGAAAAAGGTTTTGACAAGCAATACGGAGCGAGACCTCTTAAACGTGCCATCCAAAAATATATTGAAGATGCCCTCGCCGAAGAGATTATTAGTGCTAAGCTCAAGGAAGGTGATACCATTACCATAGATCTTGACACTAAGAAAGATGAATTAAAGATTAAAATCAAAAAACAGAAAAAGGCTACTGAAGAATCGTAATTTGAATACCGAATATCGATGCCTGAATTCAATGTTCGAAATTCGATATTCGATATTCGGTATTCAGTATTTAACATTTTGATTATGCGCCCAACACCGAAAGCATCTTCTCATGCATGGCATCGGTATAATCCAAATGGGTCACTATGCGCAATAAACCATCACCCATACCGCTTATTCGAATGCCTTCGGCGGCAAGTTTGTCAATAAAAGATTGTCCGTCATCATGCATTTTAAAGATCACGATATTGGTTTCTATAGGCTCTACATGACTTACGGCATCTAATTCTGAAAGGCGTTTCCCCAATTCTTTTGCTTTTCTATGATCTTCGGATAGACGTTCTACATGGTGGTCGAGGGCATAAATGCCTGCAGCTGCCATAAAACCTAATTGTCGCATACCACCTCCTAATATTTTTCGCACCCGAATGGCTTTTTCCATCAATTCTTTTTTTCCTATCAACACAGATCCCATAGGGGTTCCCAATCCTTTTGACAGACAAATAGAAATGGTATCAAACACCTTTCCATAGGCTTTAGCATCATGCCCAGTAGCCACTAGCGCATTAAACAAACGTGCTCCATCTAGATGAAAGCCTAAACCATGACTGTCACAAACCTGTTTCACTTTTTTTATTTCTTCAAAATCATAACAGGCACCACCACCTTTATTGGTAGTATTTTCCAGACATACTAAAGACGTTAATGGGCTGTGATAAAAATCTGGCGGGTTTATATTTTCCGCAACCTGATCAGCCGTTATCATCCCTCTATTTCCTATAATTAATTTACATGAAACACCACTGTTAAAAGAAACACCTCCGCCTTCGTAATTATAAACATGCGCCCATTGATCACATATTAATTGTTCTCCGGGCTGAGTATGTAGTTTTATAGCGGCTTGGTTTGCCATACTGCCTGTAGGAAAAAACAAGGCAGAATCCATACCAAATAATGACGCTAATTTCTCTTCAAGGGCATTAACCGTAGGGTCTTCCTTATATACATCATCCCCCACTTCAGCCTTCATTATGGCCTCCATCATGCCTTTAGTAGGACAGGTTACCGTATCACTTCGTAAATCTATAATCATATTTTTTTAGATATTAGAGGTTAGAAGGTAGACTTTTGATACTAAAGATTAGATGTGATAAACTGGATTCTAGATATTAAAATTTACCTAAGGCATACAGCCTGCATTTCTAGCTTCCATCTTCTAGTATCTAAATCTAGTTTCTAGCTTCCTATTAATCATTATTTTTTTAAATTCCATTTATAATATTTCCATTAAATTCTTGGAACTTCATTATATTAATCTAATGTGCATTGAAAACTTCCAATAGGTGAACCATCGGGAATTTTTGGTGAATTTTTTAATTTAAATTTTTCTGGCTTGCTTTTAAATTCTTTCATCAACATTATATATTGACTTGTGTAAGCAGTAGGACCTTTTGCTTTATTTAAATAATTATATAAAGAATTTATAGTCTCGTTAGCTATAGCATTAACTTGAAAGTAAGATTTATCATTCACTGCTAAATTCATAATGTATTTTAAAACATTGACATTCACCATATGGTGAATTTCGTTTATATAATCATCTTTATGACTCTTTTTAAATGAATCATTAATAAGTAATTGTAAAACTTTAGCTAAGCCTAATTGCGTATTGTCAATTGCTTTTTGCTGTACCATCCTGTTAGCACGTTCTGGATGCAATAATAAACCTAGTGTCATGTCACTTGCCGTAGACGCAGCACTTAAGGCATCAAAGCCAACACCTGTTTTTCCTTTAAACGACTCCCTACTCCTACCATAACCATAGGCTCTTGGCGGAAAGAGATTCAGTTTATTTTTAGGAATGGCTAAGGTTTCAGCATCTAAAGTTTTTAAAATTGAGTTAAGAGCTTTCTTTTGGGTACCAGCGTCTACAATTTTAGTTGTGAATTGCCCATCACCTTTTACGGCATAGTTATAATTTAAACCACCCACCACTTTAGTAGCTGCTTCTACTTGAAAACGATGAAAGAAATACAATGGCACAAAAACATCTTCTAAAAC
>JAESQB010000146.1 GCA_016765375.1 Flavobacteriaceae bacterium
AATCATAATTGGCAATATTGGCAAAATAGGAGGCGTGCATTAAGGCCAATTCGCTATCTTCTAAATGTATTAATCCGGCGGGATTCCAATATCCAGAATTCACGTTTCTTGAAGAAGCCACGACGGCATTTGACATTCCCAGAGCGGCTGCGTCAACCCCTATATTCATAAATTCATTGGAGTATTTTCGTGAAGTTTGCCCATAGGTTAAGAACCCTGTGCAAAAAAGAAAAAGCAGAATGTATAATTTTTCTTTCAAGCTTTAAAAATAATTAATTTTCACAAAGATGGTGTTAATTTGTATAATACTAAAACTATTATTTTTAAAACATATTGTGTGTATTACTGTCTTTATAAGTATTTTTAAGGCCATATTCAAAGTGTTTTTTGGTTAAAAAAAACATTGTATTTTTGCCTTTAATTATACACAATCATTATGATAAAACACATTCCCAATGTTATTACCTTGTTAAACTTATTTTCGGGCTGTGTTGCCGTGATCTTCGCCGTAGAAGGCCATTTAATTTATGCGGCGTTTTTTGCATTTTTAGGTATTGTGTTTGATTTTTTTGATGGCCTTGCAGCNCGTTTNTTAAANGTGCAATCTGATTTGGGTTTACAATTAGATTCTCTCGCCGANATGGTTACCAGTGGNTTAGTTCCTGGTTTGGTGATGATGCAGTTGTTAAANCAGTCTTTNGAAAAAACGCAATGGGTGGCTGTCGAGGGGTCTTTCTACAGTTCTGAATTTTTGCCTTACCTGGGTTTGTTAATTACCTTAGCCTCGGCTTATAGATTGGCTAANTTTAACTTGGATACCAGACAAAGCAGTTCTTTTATTGGCTTGCCTACCCCTGCAAATAGTTTATTTATATTAAGCCTTCCATTAATATTGGCCTNTCAAGATATTGAATTGGTGTCGTCTATAATTTTAAACCAATGGGTTTTATTNGCGATTACTGGTTTAAGTTGCCTTATGCTTAATGCTGAAATCCCTTTATTTTCATTGAAATTTNAAAGTTGGAATCTTAAGACTAATGGCTTTAAGTATGGNTTTTTAATNAGTTCGNTATTTCTACTCNTCAGTTTGAAGTTTGCAGCCATTCCCTTAATAATACTCTTATATGTATTATTTTCGGTGGTTTTTAAAAAAGCATTAGAGCTCTAATTTCTTTTTGCGNAGNTCGAAATTCTGTCCCAAATATACTTTTCTAACCATCTCGTCNTTTGCCAATTCTTCTGGAACGCCGTGTTTTAATATATTNCCTTCAAACATAAGGTAGGTTCGGTCTGTAATGGCTAGGGTTTCCTGCACATTGTGATCGGTAATAAGAATACCGATATTTTTATTTTTTAATTTAGCAACTATACGTTGAATGTCTTCAACAGCTACCGGGTCAACGCCAGCAAAGGGTTCATCCAAAAGTATAAAGTTAGGGTCTGTAGCAAGTGCTCTGGCAATTTCTGTACGNCGTCTTTCTCCTCCGGAAAGCAAATCGCCACGATTTTTACGAATATGTCCAAGGCCAAACTCCTCGATGAGCGATTCCATTTTGTCATGTTGCTCTTTTTTTGAAAGTTTAGTGAGTTGTAAAACNCTTAAAATATTGTCTTCAATGCTTAATTTTCGAAATACAGAAGCTTCTTGTGCTAAATACCCAATGCCATTTTGAGCGCGTTTGTACATGGGGTGTTTTGTGATTTCGGTTTGGTCTAAGAAAATTCGACCTCCATTGGGTTTTATGAGCCCAACAATCATGTAAAAAGAGGTTGTTTTTCCGGCGCCATTGGGGCCTANAAGCCCAACAATTTCACCTTGGTTAACTTCTATAGAAATACCTTTTACAACTTGCCNNCCTTTATAGGATNTGATAAGATTTTCGGCTCTTAATTTCACAGACTTATATTTTTTTAAAANTAATGATTCAAACTTACAAAAACAATTCTTTTAACTCGCTTTATGTATTAGAAGTTTCAAGTTCTAAAGCCTCCCAAAATTCATAAGCTTTACGTAAATGAGGAATAACAATGGTACCACCAACTAAAGTGGCGATACTAAGTGCTTCCATGATNTCATCTTTNCTAAGACCTTCTTTAAACGCGGTTTCTAAGTGGTATTTTATGCAATCGTCACAACGTAATACAGCAGAGGCCACTAAGCCTAACAACTCTTTGGTTTTTACATCAAGAGCGCCTTCTTTATAGGCATTGGTGTCTAAATTAAAAATGCGCTTTATAACTTTATTATTTTGGGCAAGAAGTTTTTCATTCATCTTCTCACGATAGTCTTTAAATTCTTGAACAGGATTAGGCATTTGCTTCTTGTTTTTTGTTTTGTTTTTTTATTACTAGTCGAGAAATGCGGATGCTAATTTCATAAAGAATAACAATAGGAACCGCTACAATAACCTGACTGGCAATGTCTGGAGGGGTGATTATTGCCGAAAGAATAAGCACGAGTACTAAGGCAAATTTTCTGTATTTTTTTAATATTTGAGGCGTTACCAGCCCTATTTTAGTAAGGAAATAAATAATGATAGGCAGTTCAAAAATCAATCCGCTTGCTATTACCGATGCCCTTACGAGACCTATATAGCTGCTTAGGTCAAATTCGTTAAGCACTTGCTCACTTACTTGGTAAGAGCCTAAGAAGTTAATTGAGAGCGGTGTTACCACATAATATCCAAACAATACGCCTAAGAAAAATAAAAAGGAAGAGATAATGATAAAGCCTTTAGAGTGTTTACGCTCATTTTCATATAAACCTGGGCTTAAAAATTTCCAAAATTCGTAAATTATATAGGGGAANGCCAATACAAAACCAGCAGTAATAGAGGTCCATAAATGTGCNGAAAATTGCCCCGCCATAGTTCTGCTCTGAATAATGAANGGCAATTGTTCATTACAAAAACTGGTTTNAAAGCCTAAAAANGTAGCCGNACTACANAGTANNNTATAGGTTGGGAAGTCCATGTTTTTNGGNCCAAACAANANGGTNTTAAATATAAANTCCTTGGCAACAAATGCAATTATGGCAAGACTCATTACCGCTAAGGTAGAACGTATTAAATGCCAACGCAANTCTTCCAGATGNTCTAAAAAAGACATCTCGTTTTTTACTGTTTCTTTTTTTGATTTTCCCACTAGATTACGCCTTCTTTAATCAAATTATGGATGTGAACTACGCCCTTATATTCACCTTGGTCTTGTGCTATAAGTTGGGTGATTTCATTGGTTTCCATGAGTTCTACGGCTTCAATAGCCATGGCGTTGTTTGATATTGTTTTGGGATTAGTGCTCATAATATCCTTTGCTGTAAGGCCATTTAATGAATCGGTTTCAGTGAGCATACGTCTTAAATCACCATCGGTAATAATACCCACGATGGTTTTGTTTTCTATCACGACAGTTACCCCAAGCATGCTTTTAGAAATTTCAAGAATAACATCTTTTAAATTGGTGTTTGGTGCAACCTGTGGCTTTTCGTTTGCCGAGGTAATATCGCTTACTCTTAAATAAAGTTTTTTCCCCAGAGAGCCACCCGGATGAAATTTTGCAAAGTCTGTACTCGAGAAGCCTCGAAGTTCAAGCAAGGAAACCGCCAAAGCGTCACCAATTACCAATTGAGCAGTTGTACTTGTGGTTGGTGCTAAATTGTTTGGACAAGCCTCTTTTTCAACATAAGCATTCAACATAAAATCAGATTCGGTACCTAGGAAAGAGTCTTTATTAGCGCAAATGGCAATAAGGGTGTTTTTTCGTGCTTTTATAAGGGGAACCAATACTTTAATCTCTGGTGTGTTTCCACTCTTAGAGATGCAAATAACAATGTCTTCATCTTTAATAATCCCTAAATCGCCATGTATAGCATCGGCAGCATGCATAAAAATGGCAGGTGTCCCCGTAGAATTTAAGGTAGCTACTATTTTGGTAGCTATATTGGCACTTTTCCCTATTCCTGTAATGATTACGCGCCCATTAGAATTGAAAATATAGTTTACAGCTTGGGCAAATTCTCGATCTACCAAGCTAGCCAAATGCGCAATGGCAGCACTCTCTATTTCTATAGTTCTTTTGGCGACTTCTATTATTTTATTTTCGTTCTCCAAATTTCAAGTTTTATTATGACTACTTATAAAGTTTTCGTATCTTTATTTTGAAATGATTTTAAAGATAAATTAATGTCAATAATATAAAGAATATATTGATAAATATTAATTTATTTGTTATTCCAAAGTGCAAAATTACAATGGTTAATGTTCTAAACCAATTTTAATTTTGTTACTTTAGCTATAAGCAGTGAACGCTTCTAAAATAAGTTCACTGTGTGAAAATAAAAGCATAGGTGGGAGAAAACGATTTATACAAGGCTTTAAAAACTCATTTTGGGTTTTCACAGTTTAAAGGATTACAAGAGGAAGTCATTAAAAGTGTTGTTGGAAATAACAATAGCTTTGTGATTATGCCTACAGGAGGTGGTAAATCTTTATGTTATCAACTTCCCGCTCTTATTAAGGAAGGAATGGCTATAGTAGTTTCCCCTTTAATAGCTTTAATGAAAAATCAAGTAGATGCCCTTAGGGGCATTTCGTCAGAAAAGGGGATAGCTCATGTTTTAAATTCTTCCCTAAATAAAACCGAAATCAAACAGGTAAAGGAGGATATTACCAATGGGATTACTAAATTGCTGTATGTCGCACCCGAATCGCTTACCAAAGAAGAGAATATTGATTTCTTTAATACCGTTAAAATTTCTTTTGTTGCTATTGATGAGGCCCATTGTATAAGCGAATGGGGGCACGATTTTAGACCAGAATACCGGAATTTACGAAATATTATTTTGCGTTTAGGTGGGGATATTCCTATTATTGGACTTACTGCTACGGCAACACCAAAAGTACAAGAGGATATTCTTAAAAATTTGGGAATACAAGAAGCCAATACCTTTAAAGCGTCATTTAACAGACCCAACTTGTTTTATGAGGTACGGCCCAAAACGCAACATGTTGACAAAGACATTATAAAATACGTTAAGCAAAATTCGGGAAAAAGCGGTATAATATATTGTTTAAGCAGAAAGCGCGTTGAAGAGTTGGCTCAAATTTTACAGGTTAACGGTGTAAAAGCGGTACCTTATCACGCGGGTTTAGATGCAAAAACACGAGTCAAGCATCAGGATATGTTTCTCATGGAAGATGCCCATGTGGTTGTGGCAACCATAGCTTTTGGGATGGGTATAGACAAGCCCGATGTGCGTTTTGTGATTCACAATGATATTCCTAAAAGCATCGAAAGTTATTACCAGGAAACAGGCAGAGCTGGTAGAGATGGAGGCGAAGGCCATTGCTTGGCTTTTTACGCCTATAAAGATATAGAGAAGTTAGAAAAATTTATGAGTGGCAAACCCGTTGCTGAACAGGAAATAGGCCACGCTTTACTTCAAGAAATGGTAGCTTTTGCAGAAACCTCTATGTCCAGGCGTAAATTTTTATTGCATTATTTTGGCGAAGCCTTTGATAATGAAACAGGTGAAGGTGGTGATATGGATGATAACATGCGCAATCCAAAAAAGCAGCATGAAGCCCAAGAGCATGTAAAAATACTCTTAAAAATTATTCAAAAAACGAATGAACGTTATAAATCTAAAGATGCTGTTAACGTTATTACAGGCAAAGCCAATGCCCTTATAAAATCACATCTGGAAGATCAACAGCCCTATTTTGGACTCGGAGCTTCTAAAGACACATTGTATTGGATGGCTCTTATACGTCAAACGTTGGTGGCCGGTTTGTTGAGAAAAGATATTGAAACCTATGGTGTGATTAAACTTACCGAAAAAGGCATTAATTTTTTAAATGCGCCTAAATCGTTTATGATGACCGAAGATCATAGCTATGAAGATACCGGTGATGATGGAATAATTGTTGCGCAAAAAGGCGGAACAGCATCAGATGAAGTACTGTTTAATTTGCTTAAGTTAGAACGTAAAAAAACGGCAGATAAATTAAATCTACCGCCCTTTGTTATCTTTCAGGATCCTTCTTTAGAGGATATGGCACTTAAATATCCCATTAGCTTAGATGAACTTTCTAATGTATTTGGGATAGGTGATGGAAAAGCAAAGAAATACGGCAGTAATTTTATTGACTTAATAAAACGTTATGTAGAAGAGAATAACATTTCAAGGCCTGAGGATATGATTGTGAAATCTACGGGTTCAAATATCCCCAATAAGCTCTATATCATTCAAAATGTTGACCGAAAACTATCTTTTGAAGACATTGCCTCTTCTAAAGGGTTGGAAATGAACGAACTCATAAAAGAAATGGAGGCCATAGTTTATAGCGGAACAAAACTCAATATAAGTTATTGGGTTGATGAGGTTTTAGACGAAGACCAGCAAGAGGAAATTCACGATTATTTTATTGAAGCTCAATCAGACAAGATAAGTACAGCTCTTGATGAATTTGAAGGTGACTATGATGTTGAAGAATTGCGACTTTATCGCATAAAATTTATTAGCGAAGTGGCCAATTAGAAGTTAGACCTGCCTGCCGGTAGACAGGGAATAGAGGTTGGAAGTTAGATGGCGGATGATTTAGAAGTTATAATTGTATTAAATTCTAAATAAAAAACAATTCGAATACCCTAATAGACTCATCTGTTCACAAACTAAAAAACTCACCTACTAATTCAAAAAACATATCTTTGCCGCCTATAAAAACAGTGAGGTTTTAGCTAACCTTTTAATCAATAATTAAAGACACATGCAAGACGGTATTTACGCAAAATTTAATACAACGAAAGGCACCATTTTAGCCCAATTAACCTATGAGCAAACCCCAGGAACTGTGGGTAATTTTGTAGCTCTAGCCGAAGGTAATTTAGAAAACGACGCCAAACCGCAAGGCACGCCTTATTACGACAATATGAAGTTTCACCGTGTAATTCCTGATTTTATGGTTCAGGGTGGTGATCCACAAGGTACAGGAGCCGGAGGCCCGGGTTATAATTTTGATGATGAATTTCACCCTGATTTAAAACATGACGTTCCCGGAATATTATCTATGGCCAACGCGGGTCCTGGTACTAATGGCAGCCAGTTTTTTATTACCCATGTGCCTACACCTTGGTTGGACAACAAACACACTGTGTTTGGAAAGGTCATTGAAGGTCAGGATATTGTTGATACGATAGCCCAAGGCGATTCTATAGAAAGCTTAGAGATTATTCGCCAAGGCGAAGCCGCAGAACAATGGAATGCCGTAGAAACTTTTAGACAATTTACCGGTGCTAAAGCCGAGCGCGAAGCACAGGGAACAAAAGATCAAGAAGCCCAGCTAGCCGAATTGTCTCAAGGCTTTGAGAAAACAGAAAGTGGCTTGCGTTATAAGATCATTCAAAAAGGCGACGGAGTTAAAGCGGAAAAAGGCCAAACCGTAGCCGTGCATTATAAAGGCATGTTTGCCGATGGCGGTACCTTTGACTCGTCATACGACAGAGGAAAACCCATCGAGTTCCCTATTGGTCAAGGTCAGGTTATCAAAGGCTGGGACGAAGGTATTTTATTATTAAATACAGGAGATAAAGCCCGTTTTGTTATCCCTTCGCATTTGGCCTATGGCGAAGCCGGTACAGGAGGTGTTATTCCTCCCAATGCAACCCTTGTATTTGATGTGGAGTTGATGAGCGTTAAATAACGTGTAAAATCCCTATATAACCTACAAATCAAACCTGGCAGGTTTCTAAAACCTGTCAGGTTTTTTCAAGTCAAGCCTAACAGTTTAAAACTGTTAGGTTTGGTTTT
>JAESQB010000147.1 GCA_016765375.1 Flavobacteriaceae bacterium
TGCAAGTACAGGATCTACACTGTGCAATTCAATTAATAACAAGCCAAATTTTTCTATATAAGGCACCCATTTATTAAAATGTTCTTTTAGATTTTGTTCAACGGCATTATTATTTAAACGTTCTCCTTTATAGCAGAAGGCACCGGAAGAGCTACTCGCTCTATGACTATCAATTGATTTTGGTTGATCCCAAATGCGGTTGTGGTCTAGAAAAGTACGTACATTTAAGAGGTCTCTCAATGAGATATCGTAATTGGTATTAAGATCCTGCTCAAGTTGATCTGGATTACCAATATCTCCCCAAATTACCTTTGCCCAAATATCTGCTTTAACCATATTGGCTCGGGTAACTTTTAAGGCTGCCTTATTAAAATCAACACCTACCAGAAATAAAGGGTGGTCTTCAAGTAAAGTACCTCTTAAGGTGCGCTGTTCTATGACCTCAAAAAGATGGGTGAGAAAAGCGCCATTGCCGCAACCCATATCTAAAATACCTTTAGGTTGTTCATCAATGGGTTTATTAAAAAGACTTATAATAATTTCATCAATTTTTTTGAAGTAGGCTGAATGTGCACCACCACTTCCCCAAACATTCATCTCTCTATCTACATGTATTTCGGTAGCTTTGGATGCTGTATTTCTTAAGGATTTATAATCTCCAAAAAGCATTTCATCTATTTTTCGAAACGTGGGGATATAAGATACCGTCACCCCGTATGCCGATGATCGTTTGGCGAAAAACAGACCCTTATCTGTAAAGGTATAGTTATTTTCTGTTTTTTTAAACCATCCTAAAGCAACAAAAAAGTCAAGTATTTTACCAAAGCTTTCAAAATCTTCGTGATATTCTTCGGCTCTAAATGAGGCATCCATAAAATATTTGTGAAACATACCGCCCATACCTAAATAAACGGTTACAGGCCCGACTAAAACGCCTTCGATATGCTTTAGTATTTGTTCTTGAATGACTCTTTCACTAGGGTTGTTAGAGAGTTTAAAAAAATGCTTGTTTATATGCTTTTCAAATAAATTTACTAGAGATCCAAATTGTTCAATTTTAAAACTTTTAGGGTGAAATTTTTCTGAAATTTTAAGGTATTCTGCAGCTTCTTTGTAGAGCTGTATGTGCTTAAAAGCGAGAGNACTATTNTTNTTTTTAGATATGGTAACTGTATTGGTAGCATTGTCAACCCTATAATTTAGCCAGCCTTGAGAGGCTAACATTCTAAGACCCACATTTAGATAACCTTCGTTGGCTATAAATGTTTTTGTAAGTTCNTCTAGATTAAGAGAATCTTTTTTTAAAATNTATTCCAGAATGCCTTTTTGATAAAGCGCATAAGCTACAGGCACTACGGTTATACCGTCTAAATGCCTAAAAAGATCTTCCCTNTAACTGTTTTTAATTTCCTTGGTTAATGCTCCCATAGATTAAAAACTAAATTTTTACTTTTTTATTGGTTATGGTCGTACCATCCAATCATAAAATATTTAAAAGGNGCTTCATCCGGAATTTGAGTAATTTCTACTTTTGCTCTAAGGTCATAGCGTAAACTTTCTGGCAAATGTTTTTTGTCTATTGCGATATAAATATCGGTTCCTTCTATAAANATNATNACAGAACTCAAGGTNTTTTCTATAGAAGCAATNGTGTAATGGTCTTTAATATCTTTAAAGGTGCTTTTTAGGTTTAGTCCTTTTTCGGTCACAAACCGCGAGTCAAAAACTTGAATGTTTGAAACTACAGAGGTGCTGTCATTATATAATTTTGGAGAAATCACTAAAAGTTTTTCACCTCCTTTTTCATAAATTTCAATATCGCTTTTTCCACTTGAATACGCGTTGCCAGCTACTCGTGATACTATAGAATCCTGAGTGTAAACAGAGTCTAATTGATGTATTTGAACGGTATTATTTAAAAGCCCGATATTGTCTTTAGAAATTAAAAAAGGGTTTTTGTCTTTTTGACAATTAATAAATAAAAAGGGACTACAAATAAGTAAAAAGATAATTTTCTTCATTTTTTATGGTTTGTTATTTTTATAATTAGNGCATCATTTTGCCTAAAATACTCAATACACCTCTAATTACAGTAGGGCTTGAAAATTACAGTAGGGCTTGAAAGTATTTTNACTAATGGGTTTATTCGTTTATATTTTTGCCGTGAAGAACNTTGTNTACTTCGCGTAGAATTATNGNTTANGGCTTCCCGTTCATTTTTGGTTTTTTCTTTAGCAGCTTCGGTTTCAGCCAGAGCTATATCCTTTATTTATGAATTCAAAAAAATCGTTTTGAGGACTCACCAGATTGAAAATTTTTGATAAAAATAGGAATTGTATTCTTGCTGTAGAAATATTGAGGCATAATTAATTAATTTTTGATCAATTTTAATAGGTAATTATTAAGGATAGCGTCNTTNANGAAGNATTATNTGNTTTAAAAAAATTATCTTTGCANAGATGAAAAAAGAGCTTCAAGAACAGATTGATANTGGTGAAGCGTTACCTTTAATGGAAGCGTTTTACACCATACAGGGCGAAGGATTTNATAAAGGAACTGCGGCGTATTTTGTGAGAATAGGTGGCTGTGATGTGGGTTGCCATTGGTGCGATGTAAAAGAAAGTTGGAACCAGNAATTACACCCACCAACACAAACTAAAGAAATTATAGAAAAAGCAGCCGAGTATNCTAATACGGTTGTGGTAACCGGAGGAGAGCCTTTAATGTGGGATATGAATNNACTNACANANGGNTTTAAATNAANAGGNATGAANGTTCATATNGAAACNTCTGGAGCCTATNACCTCTCTGGNGAATGGGATTGGATTTGCCTATCTCCAAAAAAATTAATGCTTCCTAAAACTGAAATTTATACAAAGGCAAACGAATTGAAAATGATTGTTTATAATAAAAGCGATCTAAAATTTGCCGAAGAGCAAGCAGAAAAAGTTAATTCAGACTGCATTTTGTACCTTCAACCTGAGTGGAGTAAACGAGAAACTGTAATGCCTCTAATTGTAGATTATGTTTTACAAAATCCAAAGTGGAAGGTCTCCTTACAGACGCATAAATATTTAAACATCCCATAATTTTCAATAAAAAAAGAGCCCTCCGCCAAAGGCGGAAGGCTTAGGCTTTTAAATTGAGAAAAATTAGTGTGATAACGGCACTTCAACGCGAACTGTTCCCCAGCCTAATACCATATTATACCCATTGTCGGTTTTTTTATAGGCAATAGAAAAGGCTTCAAGAGATTCGTCACCTGAGCTCACCGGAACTGTAATTCTAGCTACATCGTTGGCTTCTTTATAGCCATAAGCACCCCAGACGTTTGTGTCAGAACTTAAAATGATAACCCATTCTTTTTCTCCTGGGATGGTAAATAAAGAATAAGTACCAGCTTTTACGGCTTTACCTCCAATTTTCATATCCTTAAAAAGAACGATTTCAGAGGCTTCATTAGCCCCAGTACGCCATACTTCACCATTTTTAGCTAGACTGGCTACGGTACGTCCTTTTAATTGTGGTCTGCTGTACACTACTTTTACGAGTGGAGGTGAAGTTCTGCTCGTTTTAAGCACTGCAATATCGGCAGGACTTTTGTCTAAACCACTAAATTTTTGTGCTATGGCATTTGAGCTTAAAAGTAAGGCAAATGCAAATGTAATAAGAGATAATTTTTTCATAAATATATGTTTTTAAGGTTCTCAAAGTTACATTATAGTTTTATGGATGGATGTTAAAGTTTACCTAATAAAATTAGGTTTGAAAATGGTTTTAAAAGTTCAATTCTTTAGCGCTTATTTTTTTACAAAAAATGTTGATAACTTCATAAGTAAAATAGGGGGAAAGGCTTTAATTTGTATGGTTTTTGTTATATTTGTTTGTTTTGAAAAACACCCATTAATTTGTGTTTTTTAAACCTGATTTTTTTTAAAATAAAACCCCAATTTTATGAGCGAAGAAGCTAAAAAAGGAGAGTATAGAGCAGACAATATTCTGGCATTAGAAGGCATGGAACATGTGCGTATGCGACCCTCTATGTATATTGGCGATATTGGCGTGCGTGGCTTACATCATTTAGTGTATGAAGTGATAGATAACTCTATTGATGAAGCTATGGCAGGGCATTGTGATGCTATTGATGTTTGGATTAACGAAAACAACTCCGTAACAGTACGTGATAATGGTCGTGGTATTCCTGTTGATATTCACAAAAAAGAAGGCGTTTCGGCTCTTGAAGTGGTGATGACCAAAATTGGTGCTGGAGGAAAATTTGATAAAGACTCCTATAAAGTGTCAGGTGGTCTTCATGGAGTAGGTGTAAGTTGTGTGAACGCCTTATCGGAGAATCTTCACGCCGTAGTTCACAAAGAAGGTAAAATTTGGGAGCAAGAATACGAAAAAGGAAAGGCATTGTATCCTGTAAAATCAACAGGAACTACTGATTTTGTTGGGACTATAGTGACCTTTAGACCTGACGAAACCATATTTAAACAAACTATAGAATTTAATTACGAAACCTTAGCTATTAGGTTGCGTGAGTTGG
>JAESQB010000148.1 GCA_016765375.1 Flavobacteriaceae bacterium
CCGAAATTTTTTAATTCTGAAATAAGTTCTTCGGTACCGTTGATGATAGCCGAAATAACTTCGCCGGGGATTAAGTTTTTATTCCGACCTATGGTCGAGGAAAGTAGGATGTTATTTGTAGCACCCACACACAATAAATCGTCAATGTTCATGATTAAAGCATCTTGGGCGATGCCTTTCCACACCGATAGGTCTCCGGTTTCTTTCCAATACATATAAGCCAAGGCCGATTTTGTTCCTGCGCCATCGGCATGCATGATCAAGCAGTAGTCTTTATCGCCGGTGAGGTGATCGGGAATTATTTTGCAGAAGGCTTTTGGAAACAGTCCTTTGTCAATGTTTTTAATGGCTTGGTGTACATCGTCTTTAGAGGCAGACACCCCGCGTTTACTGTATCGTTTTGAAACTTCTTGACTCATGATTTATTTTGAAATGTAAAAATAAACAATTCTTGAATTTAAAGGAGCTATAAAGATTAATTTGAATAGAAACACTTAAAATTTTTAATTCGTTTATTGTAAATCTATCTGTTTTTTTTATTGGTGTTGCTGAAGTTTAAACTTCATTAACTCTCCAATCTGCTTGGCCCGTTTAATAGCATCATTAGCTATTTGACCTTTAAAATTTTTATTGATTGTTTTTTCCCAATAATATAACCATTGGTCAAAATGTTGCGTTGTAATTTGTTGCTTTTTGCTTAATTCAAGATGTTTTACCATGGGATTGCCTTTATATTTCATTTTTCCCAGTAAGGTTGTTTCCCAGAAATCATACATGATTGGTATGTGTTTTTCCCAACTAATAACAATTACTTTGGTAAAAAAATGACCTATTAAATCATCGGTAATAATTTTTTTGTAGAATTCATCTATTAAAAACTCAATGTCAGCTCTATTCTCAATGTCTTTTAAAATGGGATATGTCATGTTTAATTTATTTTTCCTTTAAATATTTTTTCAAAAGCATTGTAAACTGCTAAATGAAGAATGTCTCCGTGTGTTCGGTTCTCATAAAATTTAAAATAGAGCGCCGTATTTTCTTTAGTGGCTGTTCTTATCATAACAATTTCTAAATAAAAAAAACCTACAAGGACGCCTTAGGTGGCCTTGTAGGTTTGTGTGTCCTTTCAGTTTAGTTGAATTATTTTGTAAACAATAATTCTCTGTATTTGGTTAGTGGCCAAAGTTCGTCATCAACTAAGAGTTCGAGTTTGTCACAGTGATAGCGTATTTCGTCAAAAAATGGTTTTACCTCATTGCAATAAGCAAAAGCTTTTTCTTCGGCATTAGTTAACTTATTTACTCTCTTTCTGGCGTTAATCATATCGGTAATACCGGTATTGATTTTTGTCATGTGTTNTGAGATGATCTCTATAAGCTGCATCTGTTCTTTGGCTAATTTTTTGTAGTTGTCACCGTAAATGTCTTTTAAGCCTTTTACATTTTCTATAAGAATATTCTGATNGCGAATGGCNGTTGGTAATACATGNTTNCTGGCAATATCTCCCAATACACGTCCTTCAATTTGAATNCGCATGGTGTATTCTTCAATTTCAATTTCNTNTCTNGCCTCAACCTCNACCTTGCTCATGATGTTTAATTCNGAANACAAGTCTAAGGNNCTCTTNGANATTTTGGCTTTTAAGGCTTCGGGCGTCGTTTTATGATTGCTTAATCCGTTTTCCTTNGCTTTTTTCTCCCAAGCTTCGCCATAACCATCGCCTTCAAAACGAATGGCTTTAGAGTCTTTTATATACTCTCTNANAACATTGAAGATGGCGTCGTCCTTCTTCATGTCTTTNTCTTTNACTAANGNGTCNACTTCTACTTTAAACTCCATTAATTGCTTTGCAACTATAGCNTTAAGNACAGTCATNGGAACGGCACAGTTGGCNGTAGAACCTACGGCACGAAATTCAAANTTGTTNCCTGTAAAGGCAAANGNNGAGGTTCNGTTTCTATCGGTATTGTCCAATAAAATTTCAGGAATNTTACCTACCACATTTAATTTGAGTTCTGTTTTTTCCTGNGGCGATAATTTGCCGTCGGTCACCTTTTCTAATTCATCTAAAACNGCACTTANNTGTGATCCTATAAATACCGAAATAATAGCAGGTGGCGCTTCATTGGCACCTAGGCGATGGTCGTTTGATGCCGATGCGATGGAAGAACGCAATAAGGCCTCATAGCGATGTACCGCTTTTATAGTATTGATAAAAAAGGTTAAAAACCTAAGGTTTTTCATTGGGGTACTTCCCGGACTCAATAAATTAACACCNGTATTGGTGCTTANNGACCAGTTATTGTGCTTTCCACTTCCGTTAATGCCTTTAAATGGCTTTTCATGAAATAAAACTTTAAAACTGTGACGTATGGCTACTTTTTCCATCACATCCATCAAGAGGGAATTGTGATCGACCGCCAGATTACTTTCTTCGAAAATAGGAGCCAATTCAAATTGATTTGGNGCTACCTCATTATGCCTAGTTTTTACGGGGATGCCCAATAGCATACATTCTCTTTCCAGATCCCTCATAAATTTTAGAGCTCTTGGCGGGATGGTTCCAAAGTANTGNTCGTCCAGTTGCTGTCCTTTAGCNGAAGAGTGGCCTAATAAGGTACGTCCTGTTAAGGTAATGTCTGGACGAGAAGCCGCTAGAGCAGCATCGATTAAAAAATATTCTTGTTCCCAGCCTAAAGAAGCATTGACCTTGTTCACGTTTTTGTCGAAGTATTTAGCTACAGCTGTAGCCGCATGANCAACGGCTTGTAGGGCTCTTAATAAGGGTGTTTTATTATCTAAGGCTTCACCGGTATAGGCTACAAATACGGTAGGAATACAAAGTGTGGTTTCGTAAATAANTGCCGGTGAGGTGGGATCCCATGCCGTATAACCTCTTGCTTCAAAAGTATTTCTTATGCCACCACTAGGAAAACTGGATGCATCGGGTTCTTGTTGCACCAATTGTCCGCCTTCAAATTTTTCTATAGCGAGTCCTCCTCCAATAGTCTCGAAAAAAGCATCGTGTTTCTCGGCGGTAGAGCCTGTGAGTGGTTGAAACCAGTGGGTATAGTGGGTAGTTCCTTTAGAAAGTGCCCATGCTTTCATTCCCGCAGAAATTTGATCTGCCATTTGTCGGCTGATCTTGGCGCCAGTTTCAATGGCTTCCTGAACACTCTTATAAGAATCTCTGGTGAGATGCTGTTTCATAGCGCTATCGTTAAAAACGTTAGTGCCAAATAACTCCGATTGTCTTCCGCTCTCTTCTAATTTTATTGAAGGACGGTCTAGGGTTTCTTTTAAAGCTTGAAATCTTAATGTAGGCATAATGATTATTTAATAATTATTATGCAAAAATAGTAATTTTTACAATATACCCCCTAAATTTTAGGGGCAGTTGTCAACAAAATATGTTTTTTGTGAACAGAACCCCTGAATTATCATTTTTACCTTATAGAATTCATTAAAATGAAAAATAATACAATGTATTTTGAATTATGAATAATGTATATCGAATTTAAACAATCTCAGTAATAGGAAAATTAACGAAAAGAGATTCAGTTTTTATGAAAATACGCCAATCTAAATAGAGTTATAGGTCTATTTAAGTCAGTCTTCAATGAAAAATAAAATGTATTAATTTAGAAAAGCCAGGGCTATAAAAACTAGGTAACCTGCAAAAATTAGAAGTCCTTTATAACGCCCCAAGACAAACTTTTTTGGAATAAATGCCAGAGGAATTAAAATGGCAGCAAAACCAATCATCCAAAACATGTCGCTGCTTAATATTTGGTCAGAATTAACGGCTATGGGTTTTATAATGGCTGTTATTCCTAATACCGATGCGATATTAAAGATGTTTGAACCTATTAAATTTCCCAACGAAAGGGCTTTCTCACCTTTGGCTGCGGCTATAATAGAGGCTGCTAATTCAGGAACACTGGTACCTACGGCAATCATTGTTATTGAAATTACCCGTTCGCTTACGCCTAAGTCGATAGCAAATCTTACAGCGCCTTTTACTAAAAAATCGGCACCAAAAAATAACGCAAGGCCTCCTATAATGAGCCAAATAATTATTTTAGAATAAGACGTATGACTTAATGCATCACTTATTTTTGTGCTTTCTGGTTTGCGATTTTTTCTAGCGCGTTGTATTAAAAAGTAAAGATAAATAGCTAAGGCAAGTAGTAGGCCAATACCTTCTTTTTGTGTTATAAGCCTGTCGTTGGCCAAGATAAAATAGAGTGCTATTGAAAATAGCATCATGACAGGCCAATTAAATTTATAGAAATCTTTATCTATGTATAAGGGGGCGATTAAAGCTGTTAGCCCTAAAACCAAACCTAAATTGGCAATATTTGAACCGATGACATTGCCTAATGAAATATCTGAAAATCCATCTAAGGCGGCTTGTATACTTACTAACAATTCTGGAGAGGAGGTGGCGAACGATACAACGGTTAAACCAATAACCATTTTTGAAAGTCTAAACCTAAACGAAAGTGCTATCGAGGCACGTACTAAATATTCGCCGCCAATAACCAATAAGGCCAGACCAGACAGAATTAATAAGGTGTTCATTCAAAAAATTTTTACGAAGATAGCATTTCGCAGATTTAATTATTAATTTTTATAATATTTAAAATACATTAAAATTATAATGTGGTTTTAATGAGTTGCTTGTAGAAAATATATTATGACTACGCTTTTGTATTTTAATATGGGATGCTTAATTTTGCCTTATAACCAAGCTAACCAGAGTTAAAATAATAAGACCATGCAAAAAACCTTTTTTAAAATACTTGCTAAAATTAATAAGGCTATTCTTCCCAGTTTTACTAAAAGAAGGGTGGATCTTGCCAAAGCTTCAAAATTGCAAATGGCTCTTTTTGGCTACCGTTTGTGGGTGACAAAGAAGGCATTGGATTAAATTTAATTGTTCATTTTTTTCTTGATAAAAAAACCCTGCCTCGCCGGCAGGCAGGGAACCTTCATCCCGATAGCTATCGGGACAAGACTGAAGAAAATTTTACTGAAAATTTCTTTCGCTACGGCACAAAAATAAAGATTATAGCTTTTAAGATTATCATGACAAATAATTGACATTTATTTTATACACCTATTTTTAGATTAGATGATTTTTGTTTAACCCTTCGCTCAATTCATTTTCTACGTAAAATTTTCTTAGGTCAACCTCCATTGATTGTTTATTACTAAAAAATATAGCTCTATTTAAAATACTACCCTCTTTATTCCTCATTAAAATAGAAACAATTTATAGCTGTTTAAAAGGGAAATTCATTTATAAATTTTTCTATAAGTCGGGGCACAGGATATTGGTTAATTTCTGAAATAGAAATGCTTTTTTGTGGCAATGTTTTAGCTCTAATCACCCAAAACCGAGCATAAAGGTGCTGATGGGAAAGTTTGTGAACCATAGGTGTTTCGTTATAAGAAGAAATTGAAAGCACTTCCAAAGGTTTTAATACCTCTGAATTTAATAGGCTTACTTTCAACTCGCTTTCTGAGCGTTGGTTTTGCGTTTCGAGAAGTGGAAACTGGTATAAGTTTGCCCATATGCCTTTTGATGGCCGTTTAGTCAAAATAGTTTCTCCCGTTTTAGAGAGTATGACCATAAAATTAAAATACCGTTTCTTGGGTTTGGCCATTTTAGTTTTTACAGGCAATTTCTCAATGCTTTGCGTATTATAAGCGGTACAATGATTACTAAAAACACAGGGGTTGCAAATAGGGTTTTTGGGCTTACAATGTCGAGCACCAAATTCCATAACGGCCTGATTATAGGTGCCCGGATCAGTCCTGTCAAGCTGTTCATTAGCCAGTTCCTTAAACATCTTAATGCCTTTACTGCTGTTTATGGGTGCCGTAATACCATAAACCCGAGATAAAACCCGATACACATTACCGTCTACTACGGCATGGTTTTGATTATAACAAATAGACGCTATAGCACTTGCGGTATAATCGCCCACCCCTTTTAAATTGAGTAAGCCCTTATAGTTTTCCGGGAAAATACCTTTTTCCTGGCTTGCAATATATTGGGCTGTAGCATGAAGGTTTCTGGCTCTGGAATAGTAGCCCAGGCCCTGCCATAGTTTTAAGACCTCCTCTTCCGAAGCACTTGCCAGATGGTTAACCGTAGGGTAGTTTTTTACAAAGGCTAAATAATAAGGCATGCCTTGATTGACCTGAGTTTGCTGAAGTATGATCTCTGACAACCAGATCTTGTAGGGATCCTTGGTGTCTCGCCAGGGGAGATCCCGCTTGTTTTCGGTGTACCATTGTAAAATAGGTTTGGCTATGTTCATAATATCACAATAAATCGGCAAGTTCTTTCCCTATCAGGCTGCCAATAGCCACACCCATACCACCTAATCTAACACCACAATACACATGGTTACTCAAGGCTTTAACAATGGGCTTTTTTTGTTTTCCCACACCCATAATACCACTCCATCGCTGTTCAATTTCAAAAGGGGTATCAGGCAAGATCACCGTTTTTAAGAGTTTCTCCAAATGGTTCTGCACCAAAGCCGTCTGCCCTAATTCTGAAGTCTCCTCGGCTTTAAAATCAAGATTACGTCCGCCCCCAAACAGGATGCGCTGGTTGATGTTCCTAAAATAATAGTAGCCCCTGTCCAGATTAAAGACCCCTTTAATGTGTAGGTTTTTTATGGGTTTGGTAATGAGCACTTGCGCTCTAGCTGGTTTTACGGGTTGCTCAATAAGTTGTGCTGCAAAGCCGTTGGTAGCAATAAGCAATTTTCTTGTTTTAAAATTGAATTGGGCTGTGCTTATCTCAACTCCGGAACCTGTTTCAGAAAACGCCTTTACATGCACCGAATTAAGAATTTTAATGCTTTTAGATTGAACACGTTCTATAAGAGACGCCATCATTTTTCCGGTGTGAAGTTGTCCTTCAAAAGGATTAAAAATAGCCTGTGTGTTTATGTTTTTAAACCCAAATTCATAGCCCCTTTGTATAAAAGCCTTGGCTTTAAAAATAGGTTCTAACAGCTTATTTATGTTTTCTCTTTCCCGAAGACATGAATCAAACAGGTTGGAATCTTCAAGATTAAAAAGCTCAAAACCTCCGTATTGTTTAAAATCTATAGCCGTATC
>JAESQB010000149.1 GCA_016765375.1 Flavobacteriaceae bacterium
GGTTAAATGCTTGATAAAAGCAGAGCCTATAATAGCCCCTTTGGCTTGTTGTGCTGCTTGTTTAAATGTTTCGGAATTGCTAATGCCAAAGCCTACAATTTGAGGGTTGTTGAGTTTCATGGCTGCAATACGATTAAAATAAGAGGTTTGTATCTCTCCAAAAGTGCTTTTAGCCCCGGTTATGCTCGCGCTGCTCACCATGTATATAAAACCCGAAGAGAGGCTGTCTATAAAACGAATGCGTTTTTCTGAAGTTTGAGGCGTGATAAGAAACACGTTGATGAGTCCGTATTTTTCGAATATTTTCNNATATTTTTCGTGATATACATCTACAGGAAGATCGGGGATGATTAAACCGTCTATGCCTATATCCTTACAGCGTTTACAAAAAGCTTCCACTCCATATTGTAAAATGGGATTAAAATACCCCATAATGAGTAGGGGAATAGAAACTGTTTTTCGAATGCTGGAAAGTTGATCAAANAATACTTGAGTAGTCATCCCATTGTNTAAGGCTTGNGTAGAGCTTTTTTGTATGGTAGGACCATCGGCCAGAGGATCGCTAAAGGGCAATCCAATTTCTATCATGTCCACACCACTTTTTTCCAAGTCTTGAATAATCGAGACCGTATCGTTTATATGAGGATAACCCGCTGTAAAATAAAGCGATAATAACTTTTTGTCTTCTTGTAATTTCTCTTGTATTCTGTTCATTTATATACTCTTTTCTCTTTACAGCTTGTAATAATCAATATAGGTTGATAGATCTTTGTCGCCTCTTCCCGAGAGATTAAGCACTACAACATCGTCATGATCAAAACTTCTATGCTTAAAAACGGCTAAGGCATGGGCACTTTCAATGGCTGGAATAATACCTTCTAGTTTTGAAAGCTCTAAGCCTGCTTCCATGGCTTGGGCATCGGTGATCGAGAGGAATTCAGCCCGTTTACTGGTGTATAAATGGGCGTGTAATGGCCCAACACCGGGATAATCCAATCCTGCCGAAATAGAATAAGGCTCGGTTATTTGTCCATCTGGACTTTGCATAAGCAAGGTCTTGCTGCCGTGAATAATACCCACTTTCCCCAATTGAGAAGTTGCGGCACTCTCGCCGCTATGAATACCTTTTCCGGCGGCTTCAACGGCAATAATATTAACCTCAGGGCGGTCTAAATAATGATAAAATGCACCGGCAGCGTTACTGCCACCGCCTACACAGGCAATAACGTGGTCGGGGTTCTCACGGCCTTCTTTTTCTAGGAGTTGCTGTTTTATTTCTTCTGAAATAACACTTTGAAAACGCGCCACCATATCGGGATAAGGGTGAGGCCCTACCACAGAGCCAATGATATAATGGGTGTCTACCGGATTGTTGATCCAATCTCTAATGGCTTCGTTGGTGGCATCTTTTAGTGTTTTACTGCCTGATAACGCAGGAATTACCGTAGCACCCAACATTTTCATGCGTGCCACATTGGGGGCTTGACGTTTAATATCGATAGCGCCCATATACACCACACATTCTATGCCCATAAGCGCACAAACCGTTGCGGTGGCAACCCCGTGCTGCCCAGCACCAGTCTCGGCAATAATGCGATTTTTACCAAGGCGTTTGGCTAAGAGAATTTGCCCTATGGTATTGTTGACCTTATGGGCTCCAGTATGGCATAAATCTTCACGTTTAAGGTAAATCTTTGTCTTATAGGTTTCACTTAATCGTTGGGCAAAATACAAAGGTGTAGGACGTCCAACATAGTCTTTTAATAAGGCATTAAATTCCTTTTTAAAACCAGGCTCGGCAGTAATGCTTAAATAGTTTTGTCTTAACTCCTCAACATTAGGGTAGAGCATTTCGGGGATATAAGCACCCCCAAATTCGCCATAATAACCCTTAGGATCTATATGATAATTCATTTATAAATTGTTTTATTTTTTCGGGATTCTTTAATCCGGGTTCCTCTTCAAATTTACTGTTAACATCAATGGCATAAATGGGTAAATGGGTTCCTAAAATAGTTTTGACATTTTCTACCTCATCCAGTCCAATACCGCCACTTAAAATAAAAGGGGTCTGTAGGGGATAGTCTTTTAAAAGTTCCCAATTAAATACATAACTATTACCTCCTGGTTTTCTCCCTTTGGTATCGAACAAAAATGCATTGACAATACCAACATAGGGGTTTAAAATTTCAAAATCGAATGTTTCCTTAATCCCAAATACTTTCCACAAAACTATGGATTGCCCTTTACTTATAAAATGTGCTTTAAGTGCCTCACAAAATTCTGGCGATTCATTACCGTGCAATTGAATGACCTTTAAGTCATGACTCTTTACTTTAATCAGGATGTCTTCTAAAGAAGCATTTACGAAGATTCCTACTCTTTTAATGCTTTCTGAAATTTCTGGCAGTCTTCGGTCACAATAGCGCGGCGAATTTTTGTAGAAAATAAAACCCATATAGTCGGGTTNCAGGGCTGCCACCTCATGGATGTTATCTTCGTATTTCATGCCGCAAACTTTGAGTTTCATGTTTTCTTGTTTTAAAAGTTAATGCAAACCTTGTNNAGACGCAATGCANTGCGTCTTTACAATATCATGATGATAATTCATTAATAAATGCAGCTGCACTTTTTCCTGGATGCTCAGTTTTCATAAAATGTTCACCCATTAAAAAGCCTTTATAGCCATAGTCTTTAAGTTCTTTTACGGTTTGAATACTGCTAATACCACTTTCTGAAACTTTTACAAATTGGTCTGGAATAAGTTCCGCAAGTACTTTGCTTATTTCTATAGACACCTCAAAACTCTTTAAATTTCGGTTGTTAACGCCAAGCATGTCTAAAGAAGGCATGAGGGCTTTTTCCAATTCTTCTTGGTTGTGCACCTCTAACAAAATTTCTAAGCCTAAGCTTTTTGCAAATTCAGAAAGACGTTTAATTTCGCTTCTACTAAGGACAGAAGCGATGAGCAGAATGACATCGGCACCGTGTGCTTTGGCTTCTAATATCTGGTATTCGTCTATTATAAATTCTTTTCTTAATAAGGGCATCTTTACCGAAGCTCTTGCCATTAAAAAATCGTCTAGTGAGCCACCAAAATATGTGCCATCGGTTAAGACCGACATGCCGCATACCTTAGCTTCCTGGTAAAGGGTGGCTATTTCTGCTACTTTAGCGCTTTGATTGATACTCGCTTTTGAAGGTGAGCGTCTTTTAAACTCGGCAATGATACCCGAATTGCTTTCTGTTAAAGCTTTAGCTAAAGAAACCGTAGGTCTTTCAAAAAGCGCATAGCCTTCCATTTGCTTTGCAGGGATCAGGCTCTTTTTTAAGATGACTTCCTTGCGTTTATCTGCAATTATTTTGTCTAATATGTTCATGAGGCACTTAACTTTTGAAGCGTTTTTAAGGCTTGCAACCCTTTACCCGAAAGTAAGGACTCCTTGGCTTTTTCAAAACCTTCTTTAGGGCTTAAACCTTCTACCGTTGCTATGGCCATTCCGGCATTGGCGCAAATCACATTATTTTGCGCTTGAGTACCTTTTCCGCTAATGATATCCATAAATAATTTAGCTGAAGACGCTACAGTATCACCTCCATAAATGGATTCGGCTGTATTTTTTTCTACTTGAAAATCTTCAGGGCTTAATATGATTTCAGAACGGTTTGAGAGCACTTTTGTAGCTCCCGTTAATGAAATTTCGTCATAACCGTTGAGGTCGTGTAAAATGGTGAAATTTTTATTGCCCTGCTGATAGAGGTAATTGTACATACGAGCCAATTCCAAACTAAAAACCCCAACCAATTGATTTTTTGGGAAGGCTGGATTTACCATAGGGCCTAACATATTGAAAAAGGTTTTTATACCCAGATCGCGTCTAATGGGGCCTACACTCTTCATGGCAGGATGAAATAAAGGGGCGTGAAGGATGCATATGCCTGCTTTTTCGATACAGGTTTTTAAAAAATCGCTATCACTACTAAAGCTTATGCCAAGATATTCCATGACGTTGCTGCTGCCACATACAGAGGACACCCCGTAATTACCGTGTTTGGCAACCATAATCCCGGCACCTGCCGTTACAAAGGAGGATAGGGTAGAAATATTAAAGGTGTCTTTCCCATCGCCACCAGTACCACAGAGATCGATGGTGTTGTACTGCGATAAATTTACCGGAATGCAAAGTTCTAATAAGGCATCTCTAAAGCCTTCTAGTTCTTCTAAAGTAATGGAACGCATCATGTAAACCGTTAAAAAAGCCGCAATCTGACTCTGATTATAGGCGTTTTGAGAGATGTTTACCAGCATACCATTGGCTTCGGCCTAGAAATGGTTTCGTGATTTATTAAACGTTGTAATACTTTTTTCATTTGTTTGTTCTATTGGTGATTGCGAGCCTCGATAGCTATCGAGATAATGAAACGGAGTAATATTGAGATGCAATGCATTGCGTCTTTACTCATGATATTGTTTCGTTGATTTCACAAAGACTTCTGTTTTATATGTTTTCTATCTATATAATTTATATTCTCAATTGTTAACCCAATTCTCTAAAATAGTTTTCCCATATGGGGTTAATATAGATTCGGGATGAAACTGAACTCCTCTTACGTCGTAGGTCTTATGTCTTAATGACATGATTTGTCCGTTTTCATCAAACGAGGTGGCTTCAATACTTTCTGAAAGATCTTTAGAGACCACCCAGGAATGGTAACGCCCTACCTTTATTTTTTTCGGAATACCTTTAAAGAGTATCGTGTCTTCATTTATAATATTAATAGGTGTTGCCACCCCGTGATAAACGTCTTTTAGGTTAATTAATTCTGCTCCAAAAACTTGCCCAATGGCTTGTTGTCCTAAACAAACGCCTAATATGCTTTTGCTAGAGGCATACATTTTTATAATGTCGTTTAACAAACCGGCCTCTTCGGGAATACCCGGGCCAGGCGACAACAAAATTTTGTGATAGGCATCTATATCTTCTAAGGCAATTTCATCGTTTCGTTTTACGTCTACCTGACATCCAAAATCTTCTAAATAATGTACCAAGTTATATACAAACGAATCGTAATTATCGATAACTAGTATGGTATTGCTCTTCTTCATGATAGGGTTTTAATACCTGTTTTTTTTAAATGTTCTCTGCTATAGTTAGGGCTTTGGTCAAAGCTCCTAGTTTATTATAGACTTCTTGTAATTCGTTTTCTTCTATTGATTTATCTACGATTCCCGCGCCCGCTTGCCAATGCAATTCATGATCTTTACTCAAAAAGGTTCTGATCATTATGGCGTGGTTAAAATTGCCATCAAAATCCATAAAACCAATAGCGCCACCATAAAACTCGCGGTTTAGG
>JAESQB010000150.1 GCA_016765375.1 Flavobacteriaceae bacterium
CGCTCAAAGCAACATACATAGCCGGTCTAAAAGTATCTGCAACAACCATTACAAAAAATATGCCTATACAAATGCTATAAAATGTATCGAGATACTGTATGGCTATAAATAAAAACCCGGTGCTTATTAAGCTTGCTAGCATCACTTTATAATAGCCCAATTTATCGGTGAGTATACCACCCAACCAAGCCCCTATTAAAGAACCAAAACCAAAGGCTGTCATTATCCAACCCACACTACTCATACTAAAGTCAAAACTATTAGTAAGATATAACGACAAAAAAGGAATGACCATAGTCCCTGCTCTATTGATGAGCGTTACCAATGCCAACCACCAAACCTCTTTTGAGAGGCCTTTAAAAGTGCTTAAGTAATTAAAATACAGTTTCTTCATTTTGATGAGAATGGTGTAAAATTAAAAAGTCCGACATTGCTGTCGGACTTTTTACGATTGATATAATTTATTTAAGTATAATCAACAACACAAAAGCAACCGACACCTCTTGGTTAAGATGACCGTCCAATCCTTTGTACATATACTTGTGAAATTCATTTTCAAATATTAAAGTTCAAAATTAAATAAAAAACTATTATCAGAACTACTTTAAATTTATTTTATTTTAGAAATTATAAAAATTTCACCGCCCACATTCCAAAGAAAACGGCTGAAAATCCTAAAACAAAACTCGTTATGGTATAAAGGGCGAAAGAAGTAAAGTCACCCGATTTTAAAAAGATTTGATTTTCATAAGCAAAGGCAGAGAAGGTGGTAAAACCTCCACAAAAACCAGTCGCTAAAAAAAGCACCTGATTATTACTTAATGTATTGCCTCTTAAAGCCAGGCCTAGTATAATGCCTACAAGAAAACTTCCTAATATATTTACGATAAACGTCCCCATTGGGAAACCGCTGGTGGAAATATTAAAATATTTCCCAATTCCAAAACGTAAAACACTGCCTAAACCACTACCTAAAAAAACGAGAACTAATTGTTTCATCTAATCATTTTATTAATTAACAGGAATATATAAATGGGTGATCCAATGCGCGGGATTTGGAAAATTTCCAGGATCATTTTCATAAACTTCAAAAGGTTTTAACTCAGACTGGGTAAGATCATGTGTTTCTATATATTTAAACGCAGCTTCCCAAGCCTTTGAAAGGTTGGAGTAGTTTCCTTTTAAAGTAGTTTTTAAATCCTTGGTATGAGGTAGAAACCCACACAATACTTCACTATTATCAGGTACGATAACCCGTTCTTTTACGGGAGCCCCACTACTTATAATAACACTTTGATTTTCGATATTCATCTCGTGATATATTGTAAATGGCATACCACTAAAACTTATATTATGTTGTTTCATAAAATCTCCAATCACGCCATATTGGTTTGCGATAGTTGTTGCTATATTTTTTAGTATTGAAGACGTTGTTTTATAAAGATAGTATCCTCCACTATAATCTGTAACACCATTAACCGATATCGAAAATTCTTCCATAGCGTCTTGAACCAAAACTTCAATGTCATCAAAACTCTTATTATTCATTTGATGCATATTGTCCTCAAAATTAGTGTCGCTAAAGGCATAAAAAAGTTTATCCATGAGGCTGTGTTCTCCATCAGTGCTCCACGTAACTTGGGTGCTATCATCAAGTTTTTCAAAACCCCATTTCAAATTTAAAGAGCGCTCACCACGCGAAGTATATAGCGTTAGTTTTTGTAAAATCTCTTTATTGGGAATCACGTTTATGGTTTTCACAGTTCCGCTTCCATTTAATCCTTTCCATGAATAAAAACCCAGGTCATCTTTTTTCTTTTCTGAATNTTGAAATNNTANGNTNGAATCTTCTTTTTCCCAATGCATCCAATATTTCCATGTATTATAGTCGTTAATTTTATTAAAAATTACAGAAATAGGCGCTTGAATAATACGTGTATCTTTTATATGGTAAGCACTATCCTGTGATCCAAAATAAATAGAACCACCTATAAATAAAATGAGAATTATAAAAAATAGGTGTTTTAAAATTTTCATTAATAGCAATTTGTTAAAATTTCAGGCAAATATAATCAAAATCACTGTCCTATAGCATTCTAACTAAAAAGCAAGAATTAACTTAGAACAACACTCTATTAAATAAAGGAAGTATTATTTAAATTAAGAAACAACAATACCTCACGAAAAAAGTATCGTTTTTAATATCGCTTATAAGATAATAACCGCAGTTTATAAATTTATACTGCTTTTATTTCAAATAGATTAAACATTTATTCANGTCTGGGTTTTGAAGAATTAAGGAATTTATCCAAATTTTTAACTCTTCAATTTCATGGGGTAATAAACGTTTTACCGCCTTTTTCACTTCTTTGCAGAACAAAGCTGCATCAAAACTTACTTTCAAAAGTANAGCTTTAGTGTAGTCATACATAGCTCTTGCCATAGTTAATAAAATTTTTAAATTAGTTAGGTTTAAAAAATAATCAATCCTCTTATAAGCAATTTTTTTAATGTTACAGTTTCCAAGTTACGAATTTTTTTTTATCCTTCCCTTCTTATCAAAACTACAGTATTAAAATTTTCAATAAAATAGCTCTTCAAAGGTACGAAGTGTACGATTTTATCGTTAAAAACAAAAAAACATGCGGTTCATCGGATTTTTTTTGTTAATTTTGTNTNATANAACCCAAATGATACCTTCGTGAAAAATACTTTTTTAAACTGTGCTGTTGTGGATGATTCTACTTTACAACGCCTTTCATTGGTAAAACTAATAGAAGATCACCCGGATTTAAATTTAGTTGGTGAATACAATAATGCCATTGAAGCTAAAATGGGCTTGATAAAAAACAAGATAGATCTTATTTTTTTAGATATCGAAATGCCCATCCTTTCGGGCTTTGATTTACTTGACGACCTCACCAACAGACCTCAAATTATATTTGTTACCGGTAAAACCAAATATGCTTTTAAGGCTTTTAATTATGATGCCATAGACTATTTGAGAAAACCCATTNCAAAAGATCGCTTTTTAAATGCCGTTCATAAAGCATTTACACACTTTAAACTCAAGAGCGATGATCTTTTTGACGAGGAAGATTTTATTTTTGTAAAAAGCAATTTGAAAAAACGTAAGGTTTTTCTCAACGAACTAAAATACATTGAAGCCTTAGGCGATTATGTAAAGCTAATTACCGAACACGAAGATTTAATCGTGCTATCAACTATGAAGGCTTTTCATTTACTCTTACCTNCTAAACGGTTTTTACGCATACACAAATCGTATATAGTTAATCTGGACANAGTGGTGCGTTATAACAATAAATTAGTAGAAATTGAAGACGAAAAACTGCCTTTAAGTAGGAATAGAAAGTCTGATCTTGTTGAAGCACTTAGCGCGCCTCAAAAAGNTTAGTTCATTAGGTTTNTTTTTAATAATTATCTACGTCAACACTTATCTTTACAGCNCTGTATTCTTTTATNGCNGAAAAATGCTTTTCNACCTTTAGCAATACCGCTTTGCTTTTAAGAATAGATTGTTCTTTAGGNATTTTAAGCAAAATATGACTAATATACTCATTGCGAATACGGCCAATTAAGGGTTGTTCAGGTCCCAGAACATGAGATTTGAATGNTATTCTTAAAGCTTCTGCAAACCAAAGAGACGCCTGGTGCATTTTTTGAAAATTTTTGTGTTTTACTTTTATCCTGATCAATTTATAAAAGGGCGGGTATTTATAATTATACCGTTCTGAGAGTTCATTTTTAAACATGGCCTCATAATCATTAACACTTACTTGCTGTAGTATTTGATGGTAGGGATTATAGGTTTGAATTAACACCAAGCCCCTTTTTTTAGTCCGGCCTGCCCTTCCCGATACCTGCTGTAATAATTGAAAACAACGTTCATGCGCTCGAAAATCGGGAAAGTTCAATAAATTATCGGCATTCATAATGCCCACCAGAGTCACATTTCTAAAGTCCAAACCTTTAGCCAACATTTGTGTGCCCACTAAAATATCGATCTCTTCATTTTCAAAAGCTTCAATAAGCTTAGTCTGAGCGTATTTTCCGCGGGTGGTGTCCTGGTCCATTCGCGCAATATTACTATTGGGGAACAATTCTTTAAGCTCTAATTCTATTTGTTCTGTCCCAAAACCTTTACTGCTTAAATGTCCACTTTCACAAGCCCTACAATGGGTTGTCATGGCCATATTATAACCACAGTAATGGCAACGCAATTGATTTTTAAACTGATGAAAGGTTAAACTTACGTCACAATTTGGACATTGAGGAGAAATACTACAGGTTGTGCATTGAACAATAGGCGAATACCCCCTTCTATTCTGAAATAAAATTACCTGTTCATTACAATCTAAGGCGGCTTGTATCTCACTTAACAAACGGTCTGAAAAATGCCCCTTCATTAATTTTCGTTTATACTTCTCCTTGAGGTCAATCAATTCGATCTCGGGCATTAATATTTCGCCATAACGCTGCTTTAAATTAACAAGTCCGTACTTTCCTTGCCTGGCATTGTTATAACTCTCAACCGACGGTGTAGCAGAACCCAATAAGACCTTAGCATTGTGCATTTTTGCCAGTACAATACTCGCATCTCGAGCGTGATAACGCGGCGAAGGATTATACTGCTTAAAAGACACCTCGTGCTCCTCATCAACAATAACCAAACCCAAATTACTAAAAGGTAAAAACATAGCCGATCGCGCCCCAATTACAATTTGCGCCTTATTATTATTCTGCAAAACATTTTGCCAAACCTCAACCCGCTCATTAACAGCGTAACGCGAATGATATACAGATACTTTTTCCCCAAAATAATTCTGAAGTCTTTTAATAAGCTGTACCGTTAATGCTATTTCAGGAAGCATATAAAGCACCTGCTTTCCTTTTTCTAAGGCTTCGCTTATAAGTTTTACATAAATTTCGGTTTTACCACTAGAGGTCACCCCATGAAGCAAACAAACCTCTTTAGACAAAAAGCTTTGTTTTATAGACGCAAAGGCTACTTCTTGATATTTATTTAAAGCCATTAAAGGTTGTGGGGCCTCTCCTGAATATACCACCCTATCGGTTTGTAATGTATAATCCTCTAAGATTCCTTTAGAAATTAAAGCTTTTAATATAGATGACGAGGTTTCACATTCTTTTTGCAGGCTTCGTGATTTCACTTTTTTTCCTTGAGCAGAAAGTGAAAAATATGCCAACAATACTTCCTTTTGTTTAGGCGCTTTTGAAAGCGAATTTAAAAGTCCATTCAAGGCTTTTTCCGAGCTGTAATCTTGATGTAATTTTACATATTTTACAAGTTTCGGACTGTATTGTTCAAAAATCTCTTC
>JAESQB010000151.1 GCA_016765375.1 Flavobacteriaceae bacterium
AGGCGAATTACTTCAAATTGAAAAGGCCAGACGCTTAGACATTACAGAAACCATTTATTATGAGATTATTCGCCAGAAAACGGCTACCCTTATCGCTGCCTGCTGTGCAATGGGGGCACAAGCCGTAAATGCCGATAAAGAAATAGTTGATAAAATGCGAACCTTCGGAGAACTTATAGGCATGGCATTTCAAATAAAAGATGATTTGTTTGATTATGGCACCCAAAATATTGGGAAACCCACAGGCATTGATATCAAGGAACAAAAAATGACCCTGCCCTTAATTTATACCTTAAATAATTGTTCGGCTCAAGAAAAAAGGTGGTTGATCAATTCGGTAAAAAATCACAATAAGAATAAAAAACGGGTTAATGAAGTTATAGATTTTGTGAAAATAAGTGGCGGTTTGGACTATGCGGTTTTAAAAATGAAAGACTTTCAAAAACAAGCTCTGCAAATCCTCAATGAGTTTCCAACTTCAAAATATAAAGATTCACTAGAGTTGATGGTGGATTATGTTATAGGAAGAAAAAAATAATGGCGTAGTTAGAGAATAGACCCGCCTGCCGTCGGGCAAGGCAGGCAGGGAATACAGAAATTAAAATCACAGGATCAGGAAACGCCGAAGTGTATGCCTATGGTAATTTAAATGCACAAATAAGAGGCTCGGGGTCAATAAAAAAAGAATAGAAAATAACCAAAGTTTTACAAAAGGGCATAAATCACTTTACGGTTAAGTGGTTCTTATTACAAGCCCTTTTTGGATTTTGATAAAGGTAAATTATGTTTACTTTTATAGGCTGTAATTAATTAAGTTTTTTTGATATCCAAGACCACTATAGATAATGTGTTTGAGACCGCTCGGGTAGAGGAGGTGATAGGCGATTTTGTTCAGCTAAAAAAATCAGGCAGTAATTTTAAGGGTTTGAGTCCCTTTAGTGACGAGCGTACGCCTAGTTTTATGGTTTCGCCAGTAAAACAAATATGGAAAGATTTTTCTAGTGGAAAAGGAGGTAATGTGGTGGCCTTTTTAATGGAACACGAGCATTTTACCTACCCCGAAGCCATAAAATATTTGGCTAAGAAATACGGAATTGAAATTGAAGAAACACAACAAAGCGACGAGCAAAAGCAAGAGGCCGACGAGCGAGAGAGCCTTTATCTTGTTAGTGAATACGCAAAAAAATATTTTCATGACACCCTGTTAAATGCCCCCGAGGGGAAAGCCATCGGGCTTAGCTACTATAAAGAGCGGGGATTTACTCAGGAAACTGTAAGAACATTTAATTTAGGGTATTCTCTCGATAGCTGGGAGGCGTTTACTGGCGAGGCCCTTAAGAACGAATACCAACTAAAGTTTCTCGAAAAAACAGGACTTACCATCGTAAAAGATGAGAAAAAATTTGACCGTTTTAAAGGGCGGGTCATGTTTCCTATTTTGAGTTTAAGTGGCCGAACCTTAGGTTTTGGTGGTCGTATTTTAAACAATCAAAAAAAGGCTGCCAAATATCTTAATTCTCCCGAAAGTCCTATTTATAATAAGAGTAAGATTTTATACGGAATTTTTCAAGCCAAACAATTTATAGCTAAAGAAGATAATTGTTATTTGGTAGAAGGTTATACCGATGTGATTCAGTTTTACCAAAAAGGTGTAAAAAATGTGGTGTCTTCATCGGGTACCGCACTCACCTCAGATCAAATCCGTTTGATAAGCCGTTTAACCCAAAACATAACCCTTTTGTTTGACGGTGATGCAGCGGGTTTAAGAGCGTCGTTACGTGGGGTAGACCTTATCTTAGAGCAAGGTATGAATGTAAGTATTTGCACCTTTCCTGAAGGTGAAGATCCAGACAGCTTTGCAAAAACCCATACCCTAGAAGAATTAAGTCTTTATCTTAAGCAAAATGCTCGGGACTTTATAAATTTTAAGGCCTCTATTTTAGCTTCAGATTCGGCCAATAATCCTATAAAAAGGGCTGAAACGATAAGAGATATAGTAACGAGTATTTCTAAAATTCCCGATCCTATTAAAAGGGAGGTATATCTTAGAGAATGTGCTGCTGTGATGAATATTTCAGAGGCGGTACTCTTTAATACCATGGCACAAATACGCCAAAAAAATNTAAAGGATAGCNNTAAAACCAGAGAGAACCAACAAGAAACTTTCGAGGTAATTTCTCAAGTAAACACACCTATTGTTAAAGTAGATAAGCAGTTTGAGTTAGAACGAAAGATTCTAGAAATACTGCTTTTGTACGGTAATGAAGAAGATGTGTTTGAAGATTTAATCATAAAAACCGATGACGATGGTGAAATTGTTATGGTGCCTGAAAAATATAACGAAAAGGTATTTAATAAGGTGTATCTAGACCTTCAAGAGGATGAAATTGAGTTTGCTAATACCGAGTTTAAGGAATTGTATTTAAAAATTATAGGTCTTCTTAGNCAAGGCCATGACTTTAAAGTAGACAATTTTGTAAATCATTTACCACCCAATATGGCCTCGGTCATAACGCATATTTTAATGGATGAAGAAAAACACGAGCTTCANAATTGGTCCAGTAAAGAGATTTATGTTAAAGAAAAAAATCAGAGCATAGCTCAAATGGTAAGTGAAACCATATCAAACTTGAGGCATTATTTATTGATTCAAAAAATTGATACCCTTGCAAAATCCATAAATCAGATAGAGGATTCAAAAAAGAAAGAAACACTTCAGGCTGTCATGGATTATGGCAATTTAAAAAAAATGCTTTCCGAAAAGTTAAGAAGGGTATTGTAAATTTAGAAGGGCATTTTTTATTTAAACTTAAACATCTTAGATTGTTTGAGCAAGTCTTTTTGATTTTCCACCTCAAGTTTTTTAAGTAATATGTTCTTGTGTTTGTTTACCGCTTCTTCATTAATGTTTAAGGTTTTAGCGATATCTTTATTTGGTTTTCCGTAGGAAATTAAATTAAGTACCCGCTTTTCACTTAAGCTTAGTTGCTTAATGCGCATTATAAAATTGCCTTCGTCTACATTTTTATTTGTAAATGTTCTTGAAACCTGTTTGTTTAAAAAAATACCACCTTCTACAACAATGTTTAGAGCATCTAAAAATGTTGAAACCGAGGCTGTTTTTCTTACATAGCCAGATGCNCCAAATTTTAAAGACCGGATGGCATATTCCTCTTCAGGATGAGTCGAGTAAATTAAAATTTTTAAATCGGGAAATTCGGTTTTTAAAGATTGTAAAAAAGTAAAACCATAAAGTTGGGGAAGGTCAATTTCCATGATTAAAACATGAGGTTCATGTTTTTGTAAAAAATAAGANATTTCATTGCCGTTTTTAGCTTTTGCNACGATATCGTAATCACTGTATTCTTTGAGAATTAAATTAATACCTTCTCTGGCAATCGAATGATGATCGGCTATTAAAATTTTAGTCATTTCTTAAACTTGGGTAATAAAAGTTTATTGATATATTTCTCTTCTAATTATTCTTAATCATGCGAAAATTAAAATTCTTAATCAAAAGAAAAACAAAAGTGATAAAACTTTAACAATTTTGGCGTTAAAAATTTTCAATTTCGATGAAACATATAAAAGATCAGATTAAACTACTTCTTTTTTAGATTATCTGGTATTTTACACACAGGAATGGGAATAATTTTGTGTTTGTTATTTTTGTTAAGTCGGGTATATATATTAAAAACTTCAAGGAGTCTTCCTTCGAAATCCGAAGCAGTTTTGTTGTTTTTTGTCATTTCCATAGCCCATTCCAACTCGTCATAACTGGCTCCAATTTGATCCTCATCATTACGGTTATCTCCAAAAAGCCCATCGGTTGGCGCAGCCTTTAAAATGGATTCAGAAATCTTTAAGAAATCACCTATTTTATAAACTTCAGATTTTAATAGATCGGCTATCGGACTTAGGTCAACGCCGCCATCACCGTGTTTTGTAAAAAAGCCTATCCCAAAATCTTCTACTTTGTTTCCCGTGCCGGCTACCAAATAATGGTATGCTCCCGCATAATAATAAAGGCTGGTCATTCTAAGTCGAGCTCTCGTATTGGCTAATGAAAGCTCTAAAGATTCAGTTGACTTTATAGGTGCTTTGGCTTTAAAATTTTCAAAAACTGGTGTGAGATCGACCTTAACGTTTTTTACATTTGGAAAACGTGCTTTTAATTGCTTAATATGTTCTTGAGCTCTTGTCACCTGTTTTTCGTCTTGATGTATGGGCATTTCAATACATAAAACTTCTAAACCGGTTTCTGCACATAAGATTGAGGTTACCGCAGAATCGATTCCTCCACTTACGCCTACTACAAAACCTTTCATGTTAGCATTTGTAGCATATGCGCTCATCCAATTAACAATGTGTTTTATTACGTTTTCTGCCTGCATTTTAAAGGATTTTTTGTTGTTAAAGTGTAAATTGCACCGTAAAAATAGATAAAGTATAAAATTTATATGCCTTATTAACCGGAATTATAATTTATGTACAGAATTTTTTTAATAATTATTTTGATAACCAGCGTGTTATCTTGTTCTAAATCGTCTAATCTAGAAGCTGATATTTCAAACATACCTATGCAGGTATCCATAGACCGTTTTGATATAAAATTTAATGAAACCACATTACAAACACTCCCTAAATTAAAAAACGACTATCCTTATTTATTTCCAAAGCAATATTCAGATGATTTTTGGGAACAAAAAATCAAGGATACTCTACAGCAGCAATTAAATAAAGAAGTTTTTAAACATTTTCCTCCGTTTAAAGCTCAAAATAAAGAGATCGCAAATTTATTTAGGCATATTAAATACTATTTGCCTCAATTTAAAGCTCCAAAAATAATAACTCTTACCACTGATGTAGATTATAAGAATAAAATAATATTGGCAGACAGTCTGATGTTTATAGCCTTAGATACTTATNTGGGAGCCAATCATTTTTTTTATGNAGATCTACCGCTTTATATTTCAAAAAATTTAAATAAAGATCAAATCACTCAAGATATAGCAGAGGTATATGCAAAACAATTGTTAGGCNTTCAGACTCAGAATTCATTTTTAGAAAAAATGCTTTANNAGGGNAANCTATTGTANATNAANTCTNTGTTTTTACCTGAGNCNGAGCCCTATCAAAAAATNGGCTATACNCNNGAAGAATTTGATTGGNTTTTGGCCAATGAAAGGGAAATTTGGTCTTATTTTGTAGAGCATGANCTTTTGTTTAGNACCNAAACCAAGTTGAGCTCCAGNTTTATATCGGAAGCNCCTTTTTCAAAATTTTATTTGGCCATAGATAACGANTCGCCGGGTGGGGTTGGGCGTTATATAGGTTGGCAAATTGTCAATGCTTATATGTCTAAAAATCCAAAGAAAACACTAAACCATTTGTTGGTTGAAAAAGCCAATTTAATTTTTAATAATTCAAATTACAAACCNAAAAAATAACATGGCAAATTCACATAATTCAGACATTGTTTTTAATATAACATTAGATGAAAACAAGATTCCCGAAAAAATAGTTTGGACAGCTAAAGATGGTGGTATATCGAAAAAGGAGACTAAGGCGGTGATGTTATCGGTTTGGGACGATAAAGCTCAGGAAGCGCTTAGAATGGATTTATGGACTAAAGACATGCCGGTAGACCAGATGAAACTCTTTTTTTATCANATGTTAAANGGNATGGCNAANACGTTTGAACGGGCAACTAATGATGAAAAAATGAGTGCCACTATGCGTGATTTTACAGATTATTTTGCTGAAAAACNCGATCTTATCAAGCCGTCTTAATTGCTNAAATTTANCTGAGCGTTTAAGTGATCTATATATTGTAAAACTTGATCTCTNCCTTCTCCATTTGTTGATGAAGTAATAAAATACGGCGGCATAATCTCCCAGAACTCCAACATTTTTTGGCAATAGGCCTCAACATTCTTTATTAAAGCATTGGGTTTTAGTTTGTCTGCTTTAGTGAAAACAATGGAAAACGGAATATTATTTTCGCCCATCCATTCCNTAAANTTTAAATCTATATCTTGAGGTTCATGCCTGCAGTCTATCAATAAAAAGGCAGTTACCAACTGGGTTCTTTTAAAGAAATATTGCGTAATGAATTTTTGAAATATTTTCTTACTCGACTTTGAAACCCTAGCATAACCATATCCAGGAAGATCCACCAAGAACCAATTTTTATTTATTAGAAAATGATTTATAAGTTGTGTTTTGCCNGGCCTTCCGGANGTTTTTGCTAAACTTTTNCGTTGTGTTAACATGTTGATTAGTGATGACTTGCCAACATTAGACCGGCCTATAAAGGCGTATTCTGGAAAATTGTTTTTTGGGCATTTAGCGACATCNCTATTGCTTACTATAAATTCTGCAAATTTAATCTGCATGGCACCGGTTTTTATAGGTTACGAATTGTTAACCAATGNTNTAAAACTTTNTTAAACTCCTGGGGGTGCTCCATCATGGCTGCGTGACCNCATTTCTCTATCCAATAAAGATCTGAGTTTGGCAAGAGTGTGTTAAATTCTTCGGCCACTTCAGGAGGGGTCACACTATCGTTTCTTCCCCAAATAATACANGTAGNAGTGGTCATATCTGGTAAGTCTTTAGCCATATTATGACGAATGGCNCTCTTGGCAATAGATAGGGTTCTTATTAATTTATTACGGTCGTTGATGGAAGCGTAAACTTCGTCAACAATTTNTTTGGTGGCNATTTNNGGATTGTAAAATACATTCTCAGCCTTCTCTTTAATGTATTGATAATCACCTCGNTTTGGATAACTCTCACCCATGGCACTCTCGTATAATCCAGAGCTTCCAGTAATGATTAAGGCCTTTACTTTTTCAGGAAACATTTTNGTGCAAAGTAAGCCAATATGTCCCCCTAAAGAATTGCCTAATAAAATGGCATTTTNTAGATTTTTATGGTCTATAAAATCAGATACATAACGTGAAAAATACTTGACATTAGTCTTANGTAAAGACATGCTGTATATAGGAAGTTCGGGGATTAAAACGGTATAATTTTTTTTAGAAAAAAAATCTATAACGCCTTCAAAATTACTTAGCCCTCCCATTAATCCATGCAAAATGATTATCGGGGTGCCTTCACCTATCTCTAAATAATTAAAATTTCCTTCCTTCTTTAATTCGTACGCCATCTTGGGTAGGTGTAAAATTGAACGGCGAATTTACGTAATTTTATTTTAATCAAAATAAGCTCCAATGCTATTGAATTTAAGCCTTTTGCGATATNCGTAGATACTTTTTTATTTAAGTACTAAATGTTTGAAATAACAAATATTTTAATGAAAAACACTCAAAATTTAACGCTTTTTAAAAATAAGCTTGAGCAGACATCTGCCTAATCCCTTTGCCTACAAGCTTTAAAACTTATCAACAAAGTGGTAGAAAGTGGTAAAAAGTGGATGATTTTAATTATATTTGATTTTTNAAAAGGGTGAAACGGCTAATAATGCAAAGTTTAATTGGAACATACGAATGTAAAGCTGATGTTAAGGGGCGCGTGATGGTTGCTTCTCAACTCAAAAAACAATTGTTGCCAATTCTGGATCAAGGTTTTGTTCTTAAACGCGCAGTTTTTCAACCCTGTCTTGAGTTATATCCTATGAAGGAATGGAATAACTTAATGCTGAAAATCAACAAATTAAATAGGTTTAATCGAAAAAATAACGACTTCGTTCGNCGTTTTACCGCTGGTGTAAAGATGGTTGAATTNGATGTCTCAGGNCGTTTGCAAATCCCAAAAGATTTGGTGGTTTTTGCTGGNATTTCTAAAGAAGTTGTGCTTTCGGCTTCTATTAATATTATTGAAGTTTGGGATAAAGCCAATTATGAAGCAGCCATTGATAGCGCAGCACAAGATTTTGCCGATTTGGCTGAAGAAGTGATGGGAGACCCTAATGATGACGCTGATGGANTATCATAATCCAGTCTTACTGAGAGANACANTAGAAGGATTAAATATTAAGCCCCANGGTATTTATGTGGATGTCACATTTGGNGGCGGCGGGCATTCTAGAGCCATTCTAGAGCAATTGGATGAAAAAGGAAAATTGCTTGCTTTTGATCAGGATAAAGNCGCTTTAAAAAATGCCATTGATGATGAAAGGTTTATAATGATTAATGAAAATTTTAGACATATAAAACGATTTTTACGTTTGCATAACATCAAACAAGTTGATGGAATTTTAGGCGATTTTGGAGTGTCTTCTCACCAATTTGACGTGGCCGAACGTGGTTTNTCAACACGTTTTGAGGCGCCTTTAGACATGAGGATGAATCAAAGCCAAGAGGTTTCGGCATTTCACATTATAAATGAATATTCTCAAGAAAAATTANCTCAAATTTTTAGAGATTATGGCGAGTTAAAAACGGCTTGGCCTATGGCTAAAGCTATTGTGACCGAAAGAGAAAAGCAAGCCATTTGTACTGGTGAAGACTTGAAAAAAGTACTGCTCAGATTCCTGCCTCCTCATAAGAAAAATAAAATTTTAGCTCAGGTTTATCAGGCCATTCGCATTGAAGTTAATCAAGAGCTTTCGGCTTTAAAAGAATTTTTAGAACAGACAAAAAGCTTATTAAAACCAGGAGGACGCTTGAGTGTTATATCCTATCACTCTTTAGAAGACCGTTTGGTAAAGCGTTTTATAAGAAATGGATTGTTTGAAGGTGAACCCGAAAAAGATCTTTTTGGGCGTGTTGAAGTACCCTTTAAGCGGGTTGGGAAATTTATAGTTCCAACCGATGAAGAAATTAAACTAAACAATAGAGCGCGAAGTGCTAAGCTTAGAATTGCAGAACGATTGTAAATGAATAATAAATTTTATAACATATTAAAGGGTAGGTTTTTAGTGAGTGAAGATTCATTTAAAAACTGGAAGTTCATTATTTTTTTGTCCTTCTTGGCAATAGCTATGATTTATAGTTCACACAGTGCAGAGCGTAAAGTACATGAAATAGCCAAACTCAATAATAAAGTAAAGGAGCTACGTAGTGAATTTGTAGATGTGAGATCCTCTTTAATGCTTTTGAAAATGGAAACTCGCGTAACGCGTATTATGAAAAAAAGAGGTTTAAATCCTTCGGAAATCCCACCTCAAATTATAAGAATAAAAAACAATAAATAAGAGTGTCTGTAAACGAGAAGAACATATTAAATCGATTTTATTTTGTAGCCGGAATCATTTTTGTGTTTGCTCTTGCCGTTTCTATAAAACTAATAAACATACAGGTTGTAGAAGGTGAAAAGTACAAGAGCTTGGCGAAAAATAGTATTATTAAAAATGTAATAATCCCGGCAAATAGAGGAAATATATATGCCGATGACGGTAGTTTGTTGGCCACTTCGGTGCCTAAATACGACATTCGTTTTGATGCGGTTACCGTAAGTGATAAAAACTTTAATACCTATTTGTTGCCACTTTCTAAATCGTTATCTAAGCTATTTGGTAAGTCGGTTTCGCACTATCAAAATGCCCTGCGAAGAGCACGAAAGAATAAAAATCGATATCATCTCATTGCTAAAAATGTAGGCTATTTAAAATATATTGAAATTAAATCATTCCCACTTTTAAAATTAGGTGCTTTTAGAGGGGGCCTAATTGTTGAACAACAAACTGTAAGAGAGCATCCCATTGGCAAAATTGCCGAACGCATGGTAGGCTATGAGCGCAGAGATGAAAAAGGATATTATACCCGAGTGGGTCTTGAAGGTGCTTTTGGTAATTATTTAAGAGGTAAGGAAGGCAAACGAAGAAAACAAAAAATTGCAAAAGGCCAATGGAAACCCATTAGTGATGAAAATGAAATAGAACCTCAAGATGGTTATGATGTCATCTCAACACTCAACATAAACATTCAGGATATAGCACACCATGCGTTACTCAAACAAATGGAAAAGTACAAAGCCGAGCACGGCTGTGTTATTGTGATGGAAACTAAAACGGGAGAGGTAAAGGCCATTTCTAACCTAGGGCGAACTTCGAAAGGCACCTATTATGAAAAATTGAATTATGCTATTGGTGAGGCTCATGAGCCGGGTTCAACGTTTAAACTAATGGCTTTAGTGGCTGCATTAGATCAAGGTGTGGTTAATATCCAAACCAAAGTAAATACAGGAACGGGTTCGTATAAATTTTATGGAAAAAAAATTAATGATTCTAAACGTGGTGGTTATGGCGAAATAACTGTAGGGCGTGCTTTTGAAGTTTCTTCAAATATAGGTATGGCAAGAATTATAGATGAAAACTATAAGNAAAACCCTAAAGCCTTTGTCGATAAGCTTTATAAAATGGGTTTAAATAAAAAATTGGGACTCCCAATAGTTGGTGAAGGAAACCCTATGATACCTTATCCAGATAAAAAAGGATGGAGTAAAAACGCTTTGCCATCCTTNGCNTATGGTTATGGACTAAAAATNACACCCTTACAAACNTTAACNTTTTACAATGCCATAGCCAATAATGGCGTGATGGTAAAGCCNCGTTTTATACGTCAGGTTAAAGCCTTAAATAAAGAAATAAAGACTTTTGAAAGAGAGATTCTAAACCAAGCTATTTGCTCTAAGCAAACACTAAGCAAAGTACAGCAACTTTTAGAAAATGTTGTAAAAAGGGGGACTGGTTCCAAACTCTACTCCCCCTTATTTTCTATGGCAGGTAAAACGGGTACAGCACAGGTTGAGTATTGGATGAAAGATTGGAACAGTAATAAGCGTTACGCATCTTCTTTTGCAGGTTATTTTCCCGCTAAAAATCCCAGATATTCTTGTATTGTTATTATTCATAAACCCCAAGTAGATAAAGGGTATTATGGCGCCGATGTAGCAGGGCCGGTTTTTAAACGTATTGCCCAAAAAGTGGTGACAGATTCTCCTATAAAAGATAGTATTGAAAATATAAATGCTTTAGATATTTCTGTTGAAAAGGATTTTGAAAAGTATTTCGCTATGGCACAAAAATCCTATACAAAAATGCCAAATTTAAAAGGAATGCCGGCTATGGATGCCATAACCTTGCTCGAAGATTTGGGGCTAAAAGTATTGGTAAAAGGCNATGGNAAAGTGGTTTCACAATCGCTNTCATCAGGAGAAAAAATAATAAAAGGAAAAACGGTAGTCCTACAATTATAATGGTGGTTTTAAAAGANATANTATATAAGGTAACCCTACAAAAAGTTGTGGGTAATACCGATGTGGCCATACAAAACCTTGTGTTCGACTCGAAAGCTATAAGCTTAAACGATGTGTTTTTTGCCCTTAAAGGGCATAGTGTAGATGGTCACCTTTATATAGAAGATGCCATAAATAAGGGGGCTTTGGTTGTGGTTTGCGAAACCCTTCCTGAAAACATAATTAATGGCATCACCTATATTGTTACNGAAAACTCGAAACAGGCTTTAGCTGTAATGGCGGCAAATTATTACGGGAANCCNTCNNANAATTTAAAACTNATTGGCATAACAGGAACCAATGGAAAAACAACCATTNCCNCCTNATTGTATAAACTNTTTAAAAGTGCAGGTTATAAGGTGGGATTACTTTCTACTTTAAAAGTTATAGTTGATGAGATTGAATATGATGCCACACATACAACCCCTGATTCTGTAAGCATAAATTATTATTTAAATGAGATGATTGCTCAAGGTGTTGAATATTGTTTTATGGAGGTGAGTTCACATGGTATTCATCAAAAAAGAACCCATGGTCTAAATTTTAAAGGCGGCATTTTTACCAATTTAACCCACGATCATTTAGATTATCACGATAGTTTTTCAGAATACAGAGATGTTAAAAAAAGTTTTTTTGACAATTTGCCCAAAACGGCTTTTGCTTTAGTAAATGCCGATGATAAAAACGGCTCTGTAATGCTTCAAAATACCAGAGCATTAAAGAAAACCTATGCGTTAAAGTCGTATGCTGATTATCAAAGCGTGATTTTAGAAAATGGGTTTGACGGCCTGCTNCTTAAAATAGACAGTAACGAGGTTTTTGTAAAACTCATTGGCGGATTTAATGCTTATAATCTGTTGGCTATTTATGCTGTTGCCGATCTTTTAGGTCTGGAGCAAATAGAAACCCTTAGCATAATGAGCCAGTTGGAAAATGTAGATGGAAGGTTTCAGAATTTTATTTCTGATAAAAAAATAACAACCATTATAGACTATGCCCATACTCCCGACGCCTTAAAAAATGTTTTAGAAACTATAAATACCATCCGTTCGGGTACAGAAACCTTAATTACAGTGGTGGGCTGTGGTGGGGATCGAGATAAAACCAAGCGGCCTAAAATGGGTAAAAT
>JAESQB010000152.1 GCA_016765375.1 Flavobacteriaceae bacterium
TCCCAATGTGCTTAAAAATTGCAATATAGACCCTACCGAATATTCGGGCTTTGCCTTTGGTATGGGCATAGACCGTATTGCATTGCTCCTCTACCAAATAGGGGATATTAGAATGTTAAGCGAAAACGATATTCGTTTTTTAGAACAGTTTAAAACGGCCTTGTAAAGGATAATCACAGCCAAACCCCCTTTTTGTTATGCCTGTCTTTATGCCACATTTTAGGATTAGATTGTATATATAGGCGAATATTCTGTAATGATTTATTATTTCGGATAATGTGATCATAAAACCCCGATTGCCATACAAATTGATGGTTTATTTTTTTAGCATTTTTGGTAACAGCTGTCTTGTATTCCCGTATCATATGGGATAATGACGTTTTCTTTGGTGATATTTCGGACATTTCGGGATGTTTGCCATCATATACACGTTTCGTTTCGTAGAGACGTTGCGCCGCATTGTACAGACGTTGTGCCGCAACGTCTCTACGATATTTATGGTTGTCAATTATCACAATACCGTGAATATGATTGGGCATAATCACAAATTCGTCCAAAACAATATTTTGGCGTATTTTTTCTGAGAGATGCCATTGTTCATATGCAATTTCTCCGATGGGATTTAATTTCATTTCCCCTACAATAATTTCCCCAAAAAAATGATCGCGTCCTTGGGTACAAATGGTAACAAAATAATACCCTTCAGCTGAATAATTATATCCAGACAATCGCATACTGTCTGTTCGGTATTTATTTTGATATTTTTCCATACCCTTTTTCATAAAGATACAACAAAATCAAAAAAATTTTAAATAGAAAAATGCGTTGTAGAGACGTTGTGGCACAACGTCTCTACAATATTCGGAATTGTCAGGATGTTTTGTTAAATAAATGAAATGTTGTGATACACCTCGCAAGAAGGTATATTAATCCAATTTATCGGATAAGAGCCTCAAAACTTCTTTGGGTTCTTTGTGCTGATATAAAATGTCATAAACGGCATTTATGATGGGTGTTTTTGCCTTTTTCTTGCCTTTAGCCTCATTGAGTTCATAAGCGCTTTTAACGGCGTAATACCCTTCGGCAATCATATTCATTTCCAACTGAGCACTTTTCACGGTATAGCCTTTTCCGATCATGGTACCAAAGGTTCGGTTTCTACTAAAAAGAGAATACCCGGTAACCAAGAGATCGCCTAGATAAGCTGAGCTATTAATATTGCGTTTCATTTTATGAACCTTTTTCACAAAGCGTTTCATTTCTCTTATGGAATTGCTCATAAGCACACTCTGAAAATTATCACCATAACCCAAGCCATGTGCTACCCCAGCAGCTATAGCGAAAATATTTTTGAGCATGGCGGCATATTCGGTGCCAATGATATCGTCACTAGTGGTACATTTTATATAATGACTGCTAAGATTTTTGGCTACTATGTTTGCTTTTTCAGGATCAGAACAAGCGATGGTGAGATAAGAAAGGCGCTCTAAAGCTACTTCTTCGGCATGACAGGGTCCAGTAATCACACCTATATTGTGAAAGGGCACTCCATATTTTTCGTGGAAATGCTCGCCTACGATAAGGCTGCTTTCGGGCACAATACCTTTGATGGCCGAGAATATAATTTTATCTTTTAAAGGCACCGTAAGTTTATCCAATTCATCTTGTAAAAAGGCCGAAGGAATAGCAAAGATCACATAATCGGCATCAGCTACAATGTCATCCATAGTGTTGCTCAACCTTAGTTTTTCGGTATGAAATTCAACCGAGCTTAGATAATTGGGGTTGTGCTTGGCGTTTTTTATATGTTCCAAGGCATAAACACTACGCATATACCAACCTACTTCAAGAAGGTTTTCAGTAAGCATTTTTACTATGGCGGTAGCCCAACTCCCTCCACCTATGACCGCAAATGTCGGCTGTGTATTCATAACTTATATGATTCTGATGCCAAAAATACTCAAAATAAATCTTTTTATTAGTTAGACATAACCAATAGTTTATGTTTTTGGCATGCCTTTTGAAAACCTTTTAGAAAAGATTTAAATGAAACCAATAAAAATTATTTTAAGTATTTTAGTGATAAGCACTCTGTTTTTTTCATGTTCTACAGAGGATGATCATATAAATGTGCCTGAAATAACACTACGTGAACTTTTGGAATCGTATGAATTATGGTATGTTGATATAGAAAGTGCGAGTGGCATTGAGATTCCATTTTTACAGAAGGCCTTTACCATTTCGTTTAATGGTGGACGGCTTTTTGCCAATAATAACTTAGTAGGCATAGGTACTCAAGGCAATGGCTTTGGTATTGATGTGGGAAACTATACCCCTTATGAAACTGAAGTGGATATTAATCATGTTATAGATGGCCCGTATACATTTGAAGTGAGGCAGTTGAGCAATGATGAAATAGAATTGTATTACCGTCCTACTCAAACCACATACGTATTGGTGGGTTTTCAGCGCAGCAATTTTGATTATGACCTTTTGTTTTACAATAACATCCACTATTTTTTACAGGAATATGTGGCTTGGGAAAAAACGGGCACTTTTGGAGGTGAGGCCAATCCTTTTGACTATGAGAATTTCCTTCAATTTCTTCCCGGTGGTGGAACGGGTAATTTTAAGAGCTCACAAGATGAAGTTGGCACGAACATTGGGTCTTTAATATGGGATTTCGTGGGCATTTATAATGTAGATGATATTGAAAATGAGGACTATCTGAAAATATTAACACTAGATTATGATTTCTTTGACAATGAATACTTCGAATTAAGCGTTATAGACGATAATACCATAGAATTGTATCAAACCACTTCGAAAACCACCTACGAATTTAAGGGCAAAGGATTTATNCAATTTAAACGAGCAGATACAAAACGCCTCAGCAAAGCAAAAATTGCAAAGCAGATGGTAAACATAAAAAATTAAGATTTTTTGGTTGGTTAATTAGTTAAGAAATCGCTCTCCNAATGTGAATTGGACAGGGCGATTTTTTATTAAGGAATTTTAGTTAGNTTTTCNTATTTNGGNAACTATCAAGATGTAATCACTAATCAATCATANTAAATCCNGTATAAGGAACCAGCACTTCGGGAATTTTTATCCCCTCNGGCGTTTGGTTATTNTCTAATATTGCGGCCAGTATTCTGGGCAAGGCTAATGCCGAACCATTAAGGGTATGTGCCAGACGGTTTTTNCCGTTTTCGTCTTTAAATCTTANCTTTAATCTATTGGCTTGATAGGTTTCGAAATTGGACACCGATGAGACTTCCAACCACCGTTCTTGGGCGGTTGAATACACTTCAAAATCGTAAGTCATTGCTGAGGTAAAAGTCAGATCACCACCACATAATCTAAGAATGCGGTAAGGCAATTGCAAATCTTCAAGCAATGTTTTTACATGANCCACCATCCCATCAAGTGCTANATAGCTATTATCTGGATGTTCAATACGTACTATTTCTACCTTGTCAAATTGATGCAGGCGATTAAGACCTCTTACATGAGCGCCATATGAACCGGCTTCTCTCCTAAAGCAAGGGGTATAGCTGGTACAACAAATGGGCAGTTGGGTATGGGGAATCAAATCGTCTCTAAACATATTGGTGACGGGAACCTCTGCTGTGGGGATAAGGTATAGATCATCGATGCCAATATGGTACATTTGNCCCTCTTTATCGGGGAGTGAGCCCGTACCAATACCAGAAGCTTCGTTTACCAGATGAGGNACCTGATATTCGGTATANCCAGCNTGAGTNTTTTGNTCTAAAAAATAAGCGATTAATGCGCGTTGTAAACGGGCGCCTTTATCTTTATATACNGGAAATCCGGCNCCTGTTATCTTCGTGCCGAGTTCAAAATTAATGATGTCGTACTTTTTTGCCAATTCCCAGTGGGGTAAGGCACCTTCGGCTAATGTTGGAACCTTTCCTTCTCTAAATATCTCGACATTGTCTTCATCGCTTGCACCTTGTACAACCAATTCGTTGGGAATATTAGGAACGGTATAAAGCAATTGGGTGAGAGCTTCTGAGGTTTCATTTAAAGCCTCGGTNAACTTTTTAGAATCGGTTTTAAGCTGTGCGGTTTTTTCTTTTAATATATTGGCTTTTTGTGTCTCCCCCGATTTAAATAATTGCCCTATTTCTTTNGATAAGACATTGGCTTGTGCTAAGCCTTCGTCCAATTGACTTTGTAGTTTGCGACGTGCTTCGTCTAGATTAAGAACTTGTTCTAAAACAGGCTTGGCATCTATATTACGCTTTTCTAAAGCTGCTATAAAACGGTCCTTATGGGCTCTTATTTCGGGAATTTGTAACATATAAAAAGTATAAAGCAGCAAAATTACACAAAAGCCCAATGACTCTTTATAAAAGAATGGGAATTATTAAAGGCTGTAAGGAAGTTTTTCTCTAAACCGGGGTTTTTANGTCAAGCTTATGCGCTTGATTTNANNAATTTCAGTAAAATGAACATAAANAGCACCAAGTCCTGTNGCTATAAAATANANGCCNATTAAAAGCGANCTACCATTAAAATAGCTTTCAATGCCAAACCAATTTCCTGAGATTATAATGAGGCTTAGCCCTAAAANGGTTCTAAACCCTTCTATAAAAANNGCATAGNTTTTTTTNTCCATTAANGTGGTATANCCATAAACACTTAGTAGAATAAACATCCCATAAAGNAATAACTCCTGAGCGCTTATATGTGAAAAATTATAGAGCATAAAAAGCAAGAGACTCAAGGCACTTATGAGTTGAAATACCGACCAATAAATTAAAAATACAGAAGGTTTGCTGTTGTATTTAACCAGTTGTTTGGGATTGTTTATGATGCTTATAGGATGACTTATACTTACATCTTTAGGTCGCCAACCGGTGGGCATAAACCAAATTTTAAGCTTATCGCCCCATGATNGGGTTCGCCANGCATCTTGAAAAAGCCGCCAAATATGTTGAAAATTTATAAGAATGGGNTTCCAGGTNTGTACGGGTTTTAAAACCCCATAAANCGGAGGTNCTTCATCCAACTCTTCTTGAAAAGTGCCAAAGAGGCGATCCCANACACAAAAAATAGCCGCTAAATTCTTATCGATATACTTGGCATTAATGGCGTGGTGTACCCGATGTTGTGAAGGGGTTACGATAATGTATTCTNAAAACCCCAACTTGCCTATATGCTTGGTATGATACCAAAACTGTGCGAAGAGGTGTAAGGGCGTTAAAATGGCAATCACGCCTGTAGGAACCCCTAATAAAGCCGCAGGCAGGAGTAAAAGTGGGAAATAACCCAAAAGGTTTGAAATAGACTGTCTTAAGGCACAGGCTAAGTTAAACTCTTCGCTGCTGTGATGAATAACATGTTGGTTCCAGAAAAAATTGATCTTATGACTGAGTCGGTGATTCCAATAGGTTGCAAAATCTATAGCGACAAAGGCTACCACATATACCAGCCAGGTTTCTTGGATGCTGTAAATTGAGAAATAATTCAGCATAAAAGGATAAGAAACAATGATGGCGGCAATGCCTAAAGAATCTTTAATGGTATTGGTGATGCCCGAACTCAAACTGGAAATGGTATCTAATGCGGTATGCATTTGCTTTTTCACAAAATAGCCGTAAGCTATTTCAATGAGCAGTAGGCTAATAAAAAAAGGGATGGCGTAAAATAAAGCTTTTGCATAAGCGTCCGTAGCAGAAAAATATTGGCCTTAAAATTAATTATTTTTTTACTAGGGCGAGGGCTATTTTTCTAATTTTGAGGGTAAAATCCATTCGTGATGTTTAAAATGATGCCATTTTTCTGCAGCCAAATCTACTTTAGGGTCAATAAATTGCGCATAGGGTCTTCCGTTAACACTAAGTTTAGCTTCCAGATATATGCCAACGTCTTCCCCTCGTTCGGCATAATGGGTTTTCATGCGTTGGGCGAATTGCCACATAAAATCGGGGTTAACTTTAAGGCCTCTAATTTGTTTTTTTGAAAGAAAAATAGCATAATTAATAATTTCTTTTTCGCCTGTATCTTTATCAAGAGCCGTAAACACCACATGTCCAGATTTAGCGCGTAATAACATGCGCCAGCTCAATCGGTGTCCTTCTTCGGTCCATAACACATTGTCTTTAAAAGCCCAATGCCTAAGGGGTAATAAAAATTGGATGACAAAATATAAGGAGAAGGCAAAAACAAGCGGTTTTTTATAAGAAGGCACTATAATTTCGTTTTCTGTATACAGATCTTTTTTGGGAAGAAATATTTTTCGAATGGTTTTAGGACTGAAAAAAAATAGGGCAAAAGAAATAGACATAAANGGGAAAATNCCTATCAGAAAAATAACCGAATTAAACATATGAAAGAACAGGGATGTAATGAAGGCTATTTTCCGAGTAGGTTTAAAAAGCAACATGGGCACGATTAACGCATCAAACAAAATTGCAAAATAAGCAAGCAGATAATGCGTCCATTCTTGTTGTAAAATGGGGCCAACAAACCAATAGTTGGNTTTGNNTCTCATTAAAAGCGCACCTACTGTCCCGTCTAACCAGTCGGGNTAAATTTTAGCTATTGCGGCAAAAGTAAAAACCAACCACACTTGTAATACCACNACCCATTTACACCATTGNGGCATGGAGGAAGATTTTAAACTTGGGTTTCGTTTTACATCTAAAGACAAGTAACGATGTGCCGGTAAAAANATCATGATGGCACAANGCAAAAGCATTAAATAATAATGGTTATTATAAGCNGCTTTTTGCATAAAATAAACTCCNGCCCATAGTAGTGTATAAAGCGACATGCTGGNCTTATACCTATAGCCAAAGGTTACACAGAGACCAAAAAGNCCCATGATAAAAAAATAGAAATACATGCCGTTNCCGGGCAAGGGCTGNAGCCATTCAAAATTAATAAAGCTAAAGGTAAATTGAGGTTCAACCAAGGTGCGTTTCACCCAACCGGTAATTATAGCGCCAAAGGCTTCGGCCGAAATAAGAAACCCAAAAATAACCCTAAAAACTACCAGTCCGCTATTNTCTATATGTCTAAATAAAAATTTAGTCATCTTTTAACGTTTTGATATATGCCTCTGCAAAGCTTATATCCTCGGCTATGGCTTTTTTTAGCTCTTCTGTATTGTTAAACGTTTTTTCGTCGCGAACGCGTTTCAACAATTCAACATTAAGGGTTGTGTTGTAAAGGTCTTTATCAAGTTTAAAAAAATGAGCCTCTAGGCTTAGTGGGTTTTCACCCAGGGTGGGATTTACCCCTATATTCATGAGGCCGTAGGTTTTTTTACCTTCAATGTTAGACATCACCACATAAACCCCTTTTTTTGGAATGAGCTTATAGTCTTCTTTTATGTGAATATTAGCTGTTGCTGTGCCAAGGCTTTTGCCTAAACCTTTTCCTTTTACCACCTTGCCGCTAAGGCTAAAATGATATCCCAAATATTGGTTGGCCTTTTCTATTTCGCCTTCAGTTAAGAGTTTTCTAATTTTTGTTGAACTTACCGAGACTTCACTTATTTGTTGAGCAGGAATTTCTTCAACTTCAAAACCGTACTCTTTACCATAGTCAAGAAGATCTTGGATATTAGCCGTTCGGTTTTTTCCGAAGCGATGATCATAACCAATAATTAATTTTTTTATGCCTAGCCTATCCACTAAGATAGTTTTCACAAATTCCTCGGCAGACCATCTGGAAAAGTTTTTAGTAAAAGGATGTACCACCAAGTGGTCTAATCCTGTTTTTAGAAAAAGAGCCCGGCGTTCTTCCAGGGTATTAATTAGTTTTATTGATAGGTCCTTTTGTAGAACCATTCTGGGATGGGGGAAAAAAGAGAGTAAAACGGAATCTAAGCCTTCTTTTTTTGCAACATTGCAAAGCTGTTCTATAATTTTTTTATGACCTATATGAACCCCGTCAAAGGTTCCTATAGTAACTGCTGTTGCCTTATTGCTTTTAAATTGATCTGCAGAGGTGTATGCTTTCAATGTTATAAATTTATTTCCCGTTAAATGCACTCATGGTTTTGTTTACTCCTGCCAATCCAAAGGATTTTATCAGTTTTATGGCCATAGTAAAACGCTCTTCAAGTTTTTCTGTTTGTTCCTCACTCCAAGGGCTAAGTACATAGTCAGATTGCCGCCCTTTAGAAAAGGAATTGCTTATTCCAAATCGAAACCTACTGTAATGGGTTGTATTTAAAACCTCTTGTATATGTTTTAAGCCATTATGACCGCCATCACTGCCTTTGGTTTTAAGGCGGATGCTACCAAAAGGTAGGTTGAGGTCGTCTGTGATGATCAATAGGTTTTCTAAGGGAACTTTTTCTTTTTCCAACCAGTATTTTACCGCTTTCCCACTAAGGTTCACAAAGGTACTAGGTTTTAACAAGATAAAGGTTCGACCTTTTAGCTTATAACGGCTTATAGCGCCCAGTTTTACAGTTTCAAAGGTCAGGTCTTCTTGTTTTACCAAAGCATCTAAAATAGAGAACCCAATATTATGACGGGTATTATGATAGGTCTCCCCCGTATTTCCTAAACCAACGATAAGGTATTTTTTCATAGGATTTATGGCCTGGGCTTTCTCAAAAGTTGTTGATCTAAACAAGGTTTTAAAAAACGAAAGCATGGCTATTTTTTGTAAAAATAAAAAAAAGCATCCATTTTCAGGATGCTTTTTTAAATATTGATTAGCGAATATCAATTTGTGATTATTCATCATCAGATATTCATCATTTGGTATTTGCTTGTGACTATGCTTCTGCTTCTGGAGCTGCTGCTTCGCCTTCTTCGGCAGTACCTTCTTCTTCTTCATCCTCAACTGCGGTACGAGATGTTTTAACTTGACATACCACGGTATTATCGGGGTGCATAATAGTGTAATTCCCATTTGCTAAAGCGGTAACGTAAAGTTTGTTCCCTATTTTAAGCTCACTAATATCAGCCTCGATAAAATCGGGTAAATTAGCAGGAAGGGCTTTTATTTTGAGTTTGCGATTTGCAAAACGCAATGAGCCTCCGTTTCTAACACCTATAGAATTTCCGGTAAGTCTAACAGGGATGTTCATGGTAATTTCCTTATCCTCTGAAATTTGATAAAAATCGACATGCAATATTTTATCGGTAACCGGGTGAAACTGAATGTCCTGCAAGATTGCATTTATTGAGTTTCCGCCTTCTAAAGCAATTACTACGGTATGTACACTAGGGGTATAAACCAAGTTTTTAAATGCTAATTCATTAGCTGGAAAATGTACTGGTTTGTCTCCTCCGTATACTACGCAAGGTACCTTTCCAGCATTACGTAAGGCTTTGGTAGATACCTTGCCCACGCTTTCTCTTTGAGATCCATTGATTGTAATTGATTTCATTTTGTTGTTTGAATTTATTATTGATTACATTAAAAATTTTGAACTAATTGAAGTGTTTTGGTGAACCCGTGTCATAACATCGGAAAACAAGTCGGCACAACTCAACACTTTTATTTTTGAACTTTTTTCTAGTACCGGAATTGAATCGGTAACGATAAGTTCTTCTAATTTCGAATCCTCTAAACGCTCATAGGCCTTTCCCGAGAGTAAGGCATGNGTACAAATAGCACGAACACTNAAGGCGCCNTTTTCTATCATNAAGTCGGCGGCCTTGGTNAAGGTGCCNGCCGTGTCTATCATATCGTCAACAAGAACCACGTTTTTTCCTGTGACATCACCAATAAGTTCCATATGTGAAATTATATTGGCTTTGGCACGTTGTTTATAGCAAATAACAACATCGCTTTTTAAAGCTTTAGAATAAGCATAAGCTCTTTTTGATCCTCCCATATCGGGTGATGCTATGGTGAGATTTGACAAGTTGAGTGATTTTACATAAGGTAAGAAAATGGTAGAAGCATACAAATGATCTACCGGTTTTTCAAAAAAGCCTTGTATCTGATCGGCGTGCAAATCCATAGTAATAATACGGGTTGCTCCTGCCGTTTCTAGCATTTTCGCTACTAATTTTGCAGCTATAGGCACTCTGGGTTTGTCTTTACGGTCTTGTCTTGCCCATCCAAAATAAGGTAAAACAGCCGTTATATGTCTTGCCGAAGCCCGTTTGGCAGCATCCAACATGAGTAACATTTCCATAAGGTGGTCGCTGTTTGGAAAGGTAGAACCTATAATAAAAACACGACTGCCACGAACCGATTCCTCAAACGAAGGTTGAAACTCACCATCGCTATACGTTGAGGTGATCACATTGCCTAAGTCTACTCCAAAGGCCTTAGCTATATGTGTAGCCAGTTCTTGACTCTGAGAGCAGGCAAAAATTTTAGGATCCGGAGTTGTAACGTTCATGTTTAACAAGTTGTTTTATAGCCAATTGACGGCTTCTCCTTTTAGGAGGTGCAAATTTAAAAATTATTTTTAGTCTATAAAGCTTTCNGGCTACTATTTTGTTATTAAACTACATAATCAAGAAGGTTTTTGCTGNATAAAGTAAAAACTAAAGTATTGTTGGTTATTTTGACTAAAGAAATNCTTAATTTTATGGCCTAAGCACAACTCTTTTTAATGGAATACAACTATATAAAATCACTTCATCTTATTTTTGTCATCACCTGGTTTGCTGGTTTATTTTATATTGTTAGGCTCTTTGTCTATCAGACTGAAGCGCTTCAAAAATCTTCGCCTGAAAAAGAAATTTTAGGAATACAACTCAAGCTTATGGCCAAACGGCTCTGGTATATTATAACATGGCCCTCGATGGTTTTAGCCATTTTATTTGCNNTTTATTTACTGGTTTTACANCCCTATTTCCTAGGAGAAACCTGGATGCAGGTNAANCTTGGTTTTGTGGTTTTACTTATAGTATACCATGTAAAATGCCATTTAATTTTTAAAGGCCTTCAAGAGGATAGAGCCAGTCATTCTACTAATTTCTTGCGTATTTTTAACGAAGGCGCTACGATAATTCTTTTTGCCGTAGTGTTTTTGGTGGTTTTAAAACACGCTATTAACTGGATATACGGGACAATAGGCATAGTGGCTTTAGCAATTTTGCTCATGTTAGGCTTTAANTTGTATAAAAGGATTAGAGAGCGGAATAGAGAGNATTAANTTTTACACAGCCTTCAAGCTATAAATTGTATATTGGTAGTTTATACACACAAAAAACAGGAGATTCTATGTTCATGAAACTGTTGAAATTAAATTTAAGCACACGAATTTTCCTCTCCATGATTGCTTTGGTTTTGGTGGCTTCGGTACTCATTGCTGCCGTTACCATTTATCAATATAGAGAAGAAGCCAGAGACTATCATATTGAACGGCTTGAGCGCAAGGAAGAGAATATAAAACAGCACATAAGCAATGTGCTTAAAGCCACCTCGTTTGAAATAAAACCAGAGAACCTGCCTTTTATTTTTAAAGAGAAGATTTATGAAATTTCTAAGATTCACTCCCTCCCTTTAAACATATACGATTTAGGCGGAGAGTTGCTTATTTCATCTGTTGTTTCTTCTTCTCAAGAAGACAAAGTGGTAACCTGTTTGCTCACCAGTACTTTGAATAATCTTTACGAGGCTATCGACAAACGTTATGTAGACAAAGGCATTCAAGGCGGCGAAAGTTATCAATCGTCATACAGTTATATTACCGATGCGAAATTTAAACCTTTGGCAATTTTAAATCTTCCTTATTTAGAAGAAGATAAATTTGTTTCGAAGGAACTGGCCGAATTTTTAGGGCGGTTATCCTACGCTTATGTTTTTATGCTGATTATTGCGGTAGCGCTTTCTTATTTTTTGTCTAAATACATCACTAAATCACTAAATGCCATTAGTCAGAAAATAATTGAAACCCGTTTGGATAAACGCAATAAAAAAATTCTTATTGATGATAGTAGTCAAGAAATTTCAACGCTGGTAANTGCCTATAATAGTATGATTGACGAGCTTGAAAATTCTGCGGTACAATTGGCTGCAAGTGAGCGGGAGGCTGCTTGGCGGGAAATGGCCAAACAAGTAGCTCACGAAATAAAGAACCCCTTAACCCCTATGCGTTTAACCATACAAAGTTTTTTGCGAAAGTTTGACCCTAAGGATGAGAGGATTCACGAAAGAATAGAAGAATACAGCAATACCCTTATTCAGCAAATTGATACCATGAGTGCTATAGCCTCGGCCTTTTCTACCTATGCCGATATGCCCGCACAAAAAAACGAAACCTTAAATGTGGTAAAGGTAACCAAGCTGGCATTGGAGATTTTTAATGAAAATTACATTAGTTTTTCTTCTGAAGAAGAAAGTATCATGGCCATGTTTGACCGAACCCAGCTNATAAGAGTCATCACAAACCTCATAAAAAACAGCATTCAGGCCATCCCTAAAGAAATTAAAGACCCTAGAATTGATGTTAGAGTTTTTATTGAAAACAAACAGGTTGTGATTACCGTAAATGATAATGGAATAGGAATCTCTCCGGAAAACAAACCCATGGTTTTCGAACTTAAATTNACCACTAAAACCAGAGGCATGGGTCTTGGGCTTNCCATGGTNAAAAATATAGTAGAAACCTATGATGGAAGTATTACCTTTGCTTCTGAANAAGGAGAAGGCACAACGTTTAAGGTTTCTTTTCCGAGATTAATTCAATAAAGAAATAAAATGAGCTATCACAATATTCTATGTCAAACCAATAATGCCATTTGCATTATTACCATAAACCGTCCNGACAAANTAAATGCCTTAAATGCGGCTACCATNCAGGAGTTGCATGANGCTTTTCTCGATGCCGANAATGANAANGANATNAAAGTGATTGTCCTTACCGGAAGTGGTAAAAAGGCCTTNGTTGCNGGAGCCGANATTAAAGAGTTTGCCGATTTTAATGTAGAAGAAGGAGAGCAATTAGNGGCTCGAGGTCAAGCCTTATTATTTGATGTGGTAGCCAATCTTTCTACCCCGGTAATAGCTGCAGTAAATGGTTTTGCCCTGGGTGGAGGTTTAGAGTTGGCCATGGCGGCTCATTTTAGAATAGCCAGCGATAATGCCAAACTCGGTTTGCCTGAAGTTTCTCTGGGCGTAATTCCCGGGTATGGTGGGACTCAACGCTTGCCTCAATTGGTAGGTAAAGGCCGTTCCATGGAAATGATAATGACTGCCGGTATGATAGATGCCCAAACCGCTCTAAATTACGGTTTGGTAAACAGGGTGTGNNCCCAAGAGGAGCTCTTACCTTTATGTGAAAAAATAGCCCAACAAATTAGTAGAAATTCATCGGTNGCCATAAGTGCCGCAATAAAAGCCATTAATGCCAATTTTACAGAAGGTATAAACGGCTATAAAACCGAGATTTCTGAATTTGGCCACTGCTTTGGTACGGCCGATTTTAAGGAGGGTACCTCTGCATTTTTAGAGAAGAGAAGAGCCGATTTTCCGGGTGAATAAAATAGGGTGTAATGTAAAACTGAAAAATTTAAAACCTGTCTGCCGACCCGCCTGCCGTCGGGCAAGGCAGGCAGGTGTAAAACCTTTAAAGTTTAACNTGTAACTTTATTTTACAATTTTAATGGTAAAGCCTTTTTTATAATGCAATCNACAAATACGGTAATTATGGTACAGCCNTCCTGCTTTGGGTTTAATCCCATAACGGCTGCCGATAATNCATTTCAACACCTACCTGAAAACTTAAAAGAACCNANNNTGGCACAAGAAANGGCTTTGAACGAGTTTTGCAATGCCGTGAACGTTTTAAAAGATAGNGGTGTTAATGTCATGGTTNTAAAAGATGAATTGGACGCTATGACGACCGATTCTATATTNCCCAACAATTGGTTTTCTACCCATGCCAATGGCNGTTTGTGCTTATACCCTATGATGGCTGNTAACCGGCGGTTGGAACGCCAAATNGGANTAATAGAANCTTTANANACTCATTTTCAGATTAAAGAAACGCTTGANTTNACCTCTTTTGAAGTCGAGGATAANTTTTTGGAAGGTACAGGGAGCTTGGTTTTTGATAGAGAACACAAAATAGCCTATGCCTCGGTTTCCGAAAGAACCCATGTTGAGGTTCTTGATGAGNTTTTNAAAAANNTGGATTATAAGCCNGNGATNTTTCANGCTTTNGATGAAAATAAAAACCCGATTTATCATACCAATGTNTTGATGTCGGTCACCAAACACTTCATGATTATTTGCTTAGAATGNATTAAAGACAAGACCGAGCAAGCNCAAATAATNGCTATGGCNAAGNCNACCNGNAAAACCATTATCGAAATTTCATTTGAGCAACTCACTCATTTTTGTGGTAATGTTTTGGAGTTAAAAAGCCAAGACAATACGCTTATTCTAACGATGTCTACCAACGCTTTTAATTATTTTACCTCCCAACAAATAAAGATTATAGAAGAAAAGAATAAAATTGTACATATACCCCTCCCTACCATCGAAACTTTGGGAGGTGGCGGAATGCGATGTATGATAGCCGAGGTGTTTTTAAAAACAAACAAACGTTTAGTTTGAATTAACCACAATCTCATCCAGTTCGTAAGTGCCGTCTGAGGCAGGGTTGCCGCTGCCCA
>JAESQB010000153.1 GCA_016765375.1 Flavobacteriaceae bacterium
TTGACTTCAAAAACAAAAAATAATAATCTAAACACCAATATCAATTATGAAATTTCATAAAATATTAAAAATTGTAGCAGCAATTCTAGGTGTGTTAGGTATTGTATATGCCCTCATGATCACCTCAACAGGTGAAGACACATCAGAGGCTGTAATAAGTCAGTATATAACTATAGCCTATGTGACTATGATTGTCATAACACTACTCGTATTAGTCTTTGTATTTAAAGGATTAGCAGGTGGTGATATAAAAAAGACCTTAATCTCAGTTGGTGCCTTTCTAGGCGTTATTCTTATAGCATATCTCTGGTCTTCAGGCGATGAAATTCCGCTTAAAGACGGCGGTGTATTATCAGCTAGTGGATCAAAATGGGTAGGTACAGGATTACATGCTTTTTACCTTTTAACAGCTATAGCCATTGGCGCTATGGTGTTTACTGGCGTAAAAAAAATACTTAACGTTAATCATTATGGCAAAAAGGTCAGCACCAGAAGTAAATGCAGGGTCTATGGCAGACATTGCTTTCTTGCTCTTGATCTTTTTCTTAGTAACCACTACTATAGAAAAGGATAGCGGGATAAGTAGAAAACTGCCCCCGATTGAGAATGAAGATATTATACCTCCAATAATAAAGCAGAGAAATCTTTTTACTGTAGTAATAAGCAGAGACGACCTTTTATTGGTTGAAGAAGATCTTATGGAACTTTCCGACTTAAGAGAAGCTGCAATAGCCTATCTTGACAATGGAGGTGGCACAGGAGAAGAAGCCTGTGATTACTGCCAAGGCGATCGAGATAAATCATCTTCAGACAATCCAGAAAAGGCTATTATAACCTTACAAAACGACAGGTTTACTAGCTATAAAGCTTATATATCTGTACAAAACGAATTGGTTGCAGCATATAATTTTTTAAGAGATAGAGAGGCACAACGTTTGTTTGGCCGTGAGTTTAAGGAAATGGAAAAAACCTTTAGAGACGTTAAATCTAAAGAGTTTAAGAGNAATAAACTGAAAGAGAAAATTGAGAAAATTAAAACTATGTATCCTCAAAAACTCTCTGAAGCCGAGCCTAAGAAAAATTAAATCTAATAAAGTTAAGCATGTCTAAATTTAAAAAGAAAAAAGATGGCGGTTTGCCAGCAATAAATACGGCATCATTACCTGATATTGTATTTATGTTGTTGTTTTTCTTTATGGTGGCCACGGTAATGCGTGACAATACCCTAATGATAAAAAACAATTTACCTTCGGCATCTGAGGTTGAAAAATTAGAGAAAAAGGAGTTGGTAATGTTTATTTATGCAGGAAAACCAAGTGAACGCTACCAAGCAAAATTTGGTACCGAAGCTAGAATTCAATTAAATGATAAATTTGCCGATGTAAGTGAAATTAGTGCCTTTGTTCTTGCCGAAAGAGAAGGTAAACGAGAAGAGCAAATTCCTTATTTGATTACTGCACTTAAAGTAGATGGCGAAACCAATATGGGACTTATCTCAGACATTAAACAAGAACTGAGAAAAGTAAATGCCCTCAAAATAAATTATACAACAACAAAAGGTGATGCATTGAAAAATATAAAATAACACCTGTATTTTTTATTGTATGCTGTTGTAAAACAATACAAATATTAAAGTCTCGATTTTTTATCGAGACTTTTTTTTGATATACATTTACTAAATCCTTTTTAAGTTATCTTTACTGAAAGCAATTGGTTTATGAAAAGACTTTTTTTTATCATTATGGGTCTCGTCTTCGGCTTAACTTATGGACAAGAACTACAAGACCATCAAGACCAAAGAACATTTTACAGAGAAGATCAATTTTATTTTGGGCTTAGCTATAATTTCATCAGTTCGGTGCCTAAAGCTATTGACACTAAGGGCTTTTCGGGAGGCATCCAATTGGGCTTCCTTAGGGATATCCCTTTAAATACTAAAGGCAATTTAGCTATAGCCATAGGCTTAGGCTATGCTATAAATAGTTTTGGGCAGACTATTCGCATAGAAAGAGACAGTAATAATAATGTAACATTTAATGCATTTGACGAGAATGAAAACCCAAAAACAAATCGGTTTTCAACCTATGAGATCGAACTCCCAATAGAATTTAGATGGCGAACCTCAAGTGCTAAGGTCTATAAATTTTGGCGNATCTATCCCGGCTTTAAATTTGGCTATATCCACAGCTTCAGATCGATTTATGAAGACAACAANAATAANAAAANAAAAGTAAGGAATCCTAGTGCATTAAATAACTTTAGAACAGGCCTAAGCTTAAGTNTTGGTTATAATACCTTTAATTTTTATGCCTATTACAGNCTAAANCCTTTNTTTNACAAAAAAGCTTTGATAGATAATGAACCCCTTGATTTTAGACATTTAAAGATCGGAATCAGATTTTACATCCTATAGTTCTCCCTTATTTTAAATAGAAAAGCGTTTAAAGCCAAAAATTAAACATAAGCAACTGGCACAAAGCCCCTATCAACCCGCCTACTATAAGCTCAATTGGGCTATGCGCTTTAAGATGTAAACGCGAACTGGCTACAAAACCATTTACAAATAAAAAAAAACCAATTAGTATTAACAAATTGGTTGTATAATGAATACTTAAACCCATTATAAAAACCGTTAATGCCGAAACATTTAAAGCGTGTAAACTTGCCTTAAATTTCAATAAAACTAAAATAAAGGCCGCTATACAGGCATATAAAACCCCAATAAAATAATAGTGAAGTTCTATAACATTTTGAGGCTCTATTATAGCTTTAACGAGTATAAAAAGCAGACAAATGTATATGATTAAAGGAATTTTCCTTTCTTTCACCTTAGGCAGAGAAATGGTATTTACCAGGGACATACTTTTTAATAAAAAAAAGATAAGCACAGGAATAAGAAAGCTTAAAATTCCTACTGCAATAATTTTTGATTGTATATAAGGCGACGGAAAAAAACGAGGCGTTACTATAAAATAAAGTGAAACAGCAAAAAGAGGAATTAATAAAGGGTGGAAAAGCTTAGAAGCAAATTTTAAAATAAAATTCATTATATCTCTTTTCTTAAACGAGCCACAGGAAAATCCATTTGTTCTCTGTATTTAGCAATGGTTCTGCGGGCAATAGGATAGCCTTTATCTTTAAGGATTTTTGCCAGCTTCTCATCGGTTAAAGGTTTTCGTTTATCTTCTTCTGAAATAGTAATTTCAAGTATTTTTTTAATTTCACGGGTAGAAACTTCTTCCCCTTGATCGTTAACCATCGATTCTGAAAAAAATTCTTTTATAAGCTTAGTGCCATAAGGTGTATCAACATATTTGCTATTAGCTACTCTAGATACTGTTGAAATATCCATATCAATACGATCGGCAATATCTTTTAAGATCATTGGTTTTAGTTTGCGCTCATCACCGCTTAAAAAAAACGCGTTCTGATAATGCATAATAGCATTCATAGTTACAAAAAGTGTTTGCTGCCTTTGTTTAATCGCTTCAATAAACCATTTGGCTGCATCTAACTTTTGCTTTATAAAAAGAATGGCATCTTTTTGCGATTTGGTCTTTTTTTTAGAAGCCTTATAACCTTGTAGCATGTTTGAATACTCGTGAGAAATGTGCAATTCCGGAGCATTTCTCCCATTAAGCGTAAGCTCTAATTTACCTTCTTCAATACGAATAGCAAAATCGGGAACTATATGCTCAACAATTCGGGTATTCCCGGCATAAGTTCCTCCAGGTTTAGGATTTAAAGATTCAATTTCATGTATGGCATCACGAAGTTCGGTTTCCGAAATATTAAATTTTTGAAGGAGTTTATTGTAATGTTTTTTACTGAAGTGATCAAACGCTTGTTCTAATATCTTAGTTGCTAAAACAATTTCATTTTTAAGAGACTTTCGCTTTAATTGTATAACCAAACATTCCTTAAGATCTCTAGCGCCAATTCCTGCAGGATCCAGATCTTGTACTAAAGCTAATACATGTTCCACATTTTGTTGATCGGTATAAATATTTTGGGTAAAAGCAAGATCGTCAATAATATCAAGAATATCGCGCCTTATATAGCCACTCTCATCTACACTACCTACTAGAAACTCTGCAATCTCACGCTCTTCATCATTAAGCCTAAAGGTGTTTAATTGAGTTAAAAGGTGTTGATTAAAAGAAATACCCGAAGCATAAGGTATTTGTTTGTCTTCATCGTCTGGGCTATAGTTGCTACTGGTTAGTTTATAGGATGGAATGACATCATCACTTAAGTATTCGTCTATATTAATATCGGTTTCTATACTTTCACCTCCTTCGTTGGCAAAATCATCATTATCAAAGTTTTCTTCAACGTTATTATTGTTATCCTTCCCACCTTCCAAAGCTGGATTTTCTTCTAATTCCTGAGAAATACGTTGTTCAAAAGCTTGCGTAGGCAACTGTATAAGCTTCATCAGCTGTATTTGCTGAGGAGACAGTTTTTGAGATAATTTATAAGTTAACTGTTGCTTTAACATATTACAAAAATAAAAAATTCTACAGCCATTACCATCATATTATTAAAAGTTTGGCAGTCCAAAAAGTTTAGGGGAAAAAAATGCATTTTAACGGTTAAATAAATTCACTTTAAGCTTGTTTCTAATTCCTTATAATGCCTATATTTGCAAACCTATTTTTAGCGGATGTGATGGAATTGGTAGACATGCTA
>JAESQB010000154.1 GCA_016765375.1 Flavobacteriaceae bacterium
TGGTAATGGTTGTAATACAGAGCCAGCCACTAGTCCGGCGGGTTATGCCGACAGAACCGACCTCATGACAGATTTAGACCGTTCGACAGGAAATAATACCCACATTTTACAAGCCCAGCATAATTTTACTGNNGGNCCAACNGATGAACTCCTTTCNGTATGGGTAGATTTTAATGACAATGGCGTGTTTGAAGTTGATGAACGCTTAATTTCAGGAGAAGGCTTTCTCGTTGCCGAGGCATTACAAAACTTTCAATTAAAAATCCCTACCAATGCGGCTCTTGGGGAGCATATCTTAAGAATAAAGGTCATAGATGGCGCTTCAGAAACCGATGGAAATGCTATAGTATTAGACCCATGTACAGATTATTTGTTTGGTGAAACCCAAGACTATACGGTTAAAATTGTAGACACCTTAAGCAATGATGAATTTACCAAAGAAGACTCGAAACTAACCATAAGTTCTTTAGACCATAAAACCTTTGAAGTTGAACTTGCCACCCAAAGTTTTAATGATGATCTGCGTCTTACAGTTCACAATATCCTAGGGCAGATTATGGTTTCAAATGCCGTGTCGTATAAAGATGGAAAATACAAGTATACCTTAGACATGAGTCATGCGGCTACAGGATTGTATCTCGTAAAATTAGGCTCTTTTACTTCAGGAAAAGTAAAACGTATTATCGTAAAATAGAAAAGCGCTATACCTTTTAACCTTGAGTTCGATATAAGAAATCATTGTCAATAGGAGTATCGGCCTACCGGTCGGGCAGGGTTTTTTTGATGTCAATAAGTTCAATGGGATTGGCTTGATCACATCTGTTTTGGCGGCGAAGTCGTCTAAAAGTAAACCACACTTTTTCATCGGCGTTTTTAAGCCGCCAGAGGTGGGCTAAATTTATGGGATCATAAAGCGTACCATTATCTAACTTAATAACATAAGGACAGCCTGAATTTTTTTGAACGATGATAACTCCTGANCTATAACCNTCTNNAANCATNTTAGANGTATTNTCATTCNNTTTTTTACTTGCATTACAGGANAAGATCAAGATANCAAGACCACTNANAAAAANTTTAAATAGTTTCATAATTCATGGCTATAAAAACTAAAATTACAAATTCCGTACCACTTTAATACATAATATGGGTTTAATACATNTTGGAAGCTTAAAAAAAAGCGCGTAGCTGTACGTTTCCGGTATGTATGGTTTTGGTGTCTTTACTTTTTCGCCCAAAATAGCTTAAGTTAATATCTAAAAACTTGGTAATTTTTTTTTGAAGCAACATGTTCCAGGTAAAATTNCTTCCGGGTTGTAGCCCTTCTANAATTTGATAGGCTACCGGGCTAAAGGGGCTGCCTTTAAAGGCGTTTGATATAAAATTAAATTCTCCGTTAAGCGAAAATTGTTCNGATTTATTATAGATAAACGAAAANCCTANTTTATGTTGNTCCANNANCTCTTGNTCGCCAAGCTTGTTTTGGCTGTTTAAAAATTGATANAACACATTAAAACGCGCATTGCGATTAAACAAATAAGAAAGTTCAGGATTGGCTTCGTAATTGTTTAGCTCAAAATTACGAGTCGAAAAATTTTCAGAAATACTTTTGTTAGTCCTCCAGGTTCCTTTAAAATTAAAGAGCCAACTAAGTCCCATTTTATGTGTAAATAACAATTGATGGCTTTTTAAATCATTTTCCTGTGCTCCTGATGATAATAGGGTTTTGTTTTTGGTAGCGGTATAGGTATAAACGGTGGTATAGTATTGCTTGCCACGGTTAAAATACAAGGCATTTCTAAAATTTAGGCTTAAACCTAACTCAGCATTAGCCCCATCTTTAAAAGGATTAACATTAAAGCTACTGCCGCTGCGCTGTGTTTTTCGGTCTATTAAATAAGAGGTCTGGTTGTAAAATTTGGCCCATATTGATTTTGATCTATTATCGTTTAGCCACAGTTGGGGATTAATAATAAGGCTTTGCCCAAACTTGTTTTGGTGAATTTTTACAAAAATTCTATTGGGCAATAAAACCCTGATAAATTGGGCTTGGTCTTGAAACAGAGCCACTTCAAATTCTTCCAATTCCTGAATGCCATTTTCGTTNTAATCATTCCATGTAAAAACACCTTTTCCAGGATCTACTTTTATATANGTGAATTCTTGTTGAGGCAATACTCCGCTATTCGATTCAAAAGAGGTATTCCATAANATNCCTTTGTTTAAAAAACTTTGNCGGNAGGANAGTCTCGAATTTAAAAACCGCTCCTTTTTTTCGTTTTTATCGCTAGGTGTTAAAAGGCGATAATTTACAAATAGGGAGAGTTGGGTGTTGTGGGTATTTATGGGTTTTGATTTAAGATAATAACTGTTTGTATGGTTTACTTTTTTAAGAATATTGTTGTTTGAAAGGCTGTCGTTTTCACGGAACCTATAACCCAGTTCAACAAATACCTTGGTGCTGTCACCAATTCCCGTAAAGAGATGGTAGGCATTAAATTTCTGACTTATAGGCGTGAGACTATCGTTTGCTTTAAAGCGTTGTTGATTGTCTTCTAGGCTTAATTTAGCGCCCGCCCAGGCTTTTTTTGTATCATAGCGAAGCGAGGCATTTAATCGTATAAATTCTGAAGCGAGGTTTTCTCCATCGCTATTTAAAGCACTGGCATTTATGGAGGTGCTTAGGCCGTTAAATTTAAAATGCGATTGAAACAAATGCCGCGTTCCTTTAAAATTCTCACTAAAATCAAGGTTTTGAAACTCATAACGAACCTCGCCTTTATCGGCAATAAGGCCTGAGATTCCTGAGCGTATAAAATTTTGATTTCCCAAGGTTGTTTCCAAATTCCAATCTCTGGAAAACTCTACATTATAGAGGCGCTCAATGGTTTTAAAGTCCTCTTGAATGTGATTGAAGTTTATAAAAGCATCCAGACTAAGACCATCAGAATTTTTTAATAATTGCTGCTTAAGATCGAGCTTTCCGGCAAAACCTGTATTGTTTTGATCGTCGATATCCGAAAACAAGTTAAGATCGTTTTTACTACCGGTTAATTCAAAATCGATTGTTGTTTTTTCTGAAGGCTGGTAGCTGCCCATAATCCCAGCCAGCTGGAGATTATTAGGGGCATCTAAACGGATAATGGGTGCAAAATCGCCTTGCTTAAGCCCATCAATTGGGGGCACATATTCAAAAACCCTGTTGATGGCAATGGTATTGCTAAGCACATAATTGCCTTGATTAGCGCCCACCTTTGAAAAACGTACCGAAAATAATTCATCTTCCGGATTTGTGGAAAACACAAAAACCTCTTGTCCGTTTATAAGATCTTTTCTGTAAAGGGTTTTGTTTTCTGAAAAAGTATCCGGAAAGTCAGAAGGTGCAATCATTTTATTGAGATCGTCTCCGGCCTCTCTTAAAATACCAACTTGTTCTTGGCTTAGGCTTTGTTGAAGGGGCTGGTTTTTAGCATCGTTTTCCGAATAAACAAAAGTACCAATATCTAAATTTTTACTGCTGTAATTAGCGCCACCATAGGCTATAAAACGGGTGTAGGAGCGTTCGCTAAACTGATATTCAACGGTGATACGCATATTATTATTGATGGGGTAGGTGGCATTAAAGCGTATTTCTCCGGCATTATAGTCGATGATATAATCTTTGTTTTCGCCGCGTTCAACCAAGAGTCCGTTTACATACACGCGTTCACTGCCCGATATTATAAGCACAAACAGTTCGCCATTGGGTCCCACCAGTTTATAAGGCCCTTGATTGCCTTCTTGTCCAACAAACTTGCTCTGTGAAAAAACGCCTCTTACCAAAGCACCCGCTGCAAAAATTTCGGTCTTTGAAGCCTTATGATTTAAAGTAGCGCCTAGTGAAATACCCTGAATTTTCTTGCTGAAATTTGCAAAATAACTCTGCTTGTTTTCAATATTTACATCGCCGGCTCTGATGTTCCAATTATCGCCGTAGAGCTCAATAAATATTTGATCAAACTCGTCTAAATTTTGTGAATACCCGCCTTGTTGGGTAGGGATATTAGCATCTTGTATAGAAGCGCGAATGGAAATTTTATCGTTTATTTTTCCGGTGATCTGTAAGTCCAATTGGGAATTTACCACGGCATTTTGGTTGTTGCCAATGCTAATGCCCCTGGAAAGACTCCCCGAGGTGTTTAAACCGTCAAAGGGGATAAAACTTCTTTCTTTACTCGTCTGATTTAGGCTGTAGAGTTTGCTTAGATCGGCGCGATTGTCAACAATAATGGCGGTGTCGTATTTAAAATAGCTTTTGGTTAAAAATTTGGGGTAGGGCAAATAATGTACGGTTAATGAATCGTTGGGATTAAATGCTTCAGTATTTAGGAAGAGCAGTCCTTTGGCAAAATCTATTTTATACAGGCTGCTGTCTATAACCTTTCCTTGGCTGTTTTTAATTATAAATTGAGAGGGATTAATGCTTAGGCTATCTATTAGCACCCGGTTTTTGACGGCAATTTTTTTAGTTTTTAAAAGGGCAGAAGCGTCTTGTGCTAAACCACTTAGGGGAAAGATTACCCATAATATAAAAAAGAAATGCTTCATCAAGTAGAATAACAAAAAACAAGATATATTATTTTATAGGGATTACAAAAAGTTGATACTAGAATTAATTTTATAATTGAGGTGAATATCGTTTCTTGTAGTTTGATTATTTATACCAAACTTAACAGTAAAGGAGATGTGTTTATTTTTAAAGGGCAAACATAAAAATTAGAATATGGGATTTAATATCGTACTTATAGAGCCTGAAATTCCGATGAATACAGGAAATATTGGTCGGCTTAGCCTAGCTTCAGGGTCGCGTTTGCATTTGGTAAAACCCTTTGGTTTTGAGTTAAACGATTCGCGATTAAAACGTGCCGGACTCGATTATTGGAAATATATTGATCTATTTATTTATGATAGTATTGATGACTTTTACAAAAAAAATAAAGGCAAAAACATGGTGTATTTTTCAAGCCATGGAAAACAAAATTATTGGTCTGTTGATTTTGAGGATAATATGTTTTTAATTTTTGGAAAAGAGTCTGTGGGCTTGCCTAAAGCTATTATTGAAGAAGAGGAAAACAGCCTGTTTAAAATCCCTATTTTAAGTACTCATGTTAGAAGCTTAAATTTAGCTAATGCCGTAAGTGTTGTGGTGTATGAAGGGCTTCGAAATATAGAACCCAAATTATGCTATAGAAAATCTATTACGGGTTGAAACTGCTGCAAAATATATCGCTTTGCTACATTTTTAAAATTAACCGTAACGGAGCTATGCTGAATTTTAGAAAATGTCATATTTTATTGCTGTTTAAACCCTCATGACAAAGTTCTATAGCATAATTTGGGTTGAATTATCTTAAATGGGGCAATTCCCAGAAATTTATATGCCTCCAAATTATTCTCGCAGCTGTCTTAAAGCCTCATTTAATTGTAGCTGAACCATATCGTACACATTGTCAATTTTCAAATCTAAAGCTATAGACAGTTCTGTACAAGCAATGACCACAGTTTTATGACTGGTATATGATTTTGTCAATTCGTTGAATAGATTTATTTCTTTTTGAGATTCTTTATTTGAATAAACTTTTTGACGTAAGTCATCTATAAATCGCATTTCATCTTCTTTTGGTAAAGAAACGTTGATGTTGTTTTCTAGAAAATATTGTGAAATATAAGCCGCTTTCATGCTGTGTAAAGAACCGAATAAAATAACATTGGTTTTCCCATTATCTTTTAGTGATTTTATGGTGCTTATAATAGGATGAATTATGGAAACTTCTGGTTTCAAATTTTCTGCTAATTGGTCTGTCGTTTCATGAAGTGTAATATTAGGAATTAACAAACGGCTAATATTAAGTTTTTTAACCGCTTTAAGATAGGGGAGCAGGTTTTTTTTTAAGGTTTGGTGGTTTGGCAAAAAAGGGTTGATGTCATTAAAATTGGTGTTCAATAATATAAAAGGACAGGTGTTATACCCGCCTTTTAGAGCCTTGTATTTTTGGTTTAATTGTGCTATATAAAAGAGCGTAGACCTGCTACCAAGACCTAAAATTCCAATTTGTGGTTTGATTTCCGCCATGTTTTTAAACTCGTGTAAGAATATAATTTGCAAAATAGCCCTTTTCGTCCTTAAGCTTATGAGTGATTTGAAAATCAGTGGTTGCTATAATCTTATTGACAATATCATCATTGTATTTTCTGGAAATTTCGGTTTTTATTTTTTCATTTCTAGAAAAAGTATAGGTTTTCCCTAAACTGCTTAAGGTTACCTCTTGAGCTTTTGTACTCACCAGAAAACTATGTGCGATGCCTTCTTTTTCGCCATATTCAGGTTGGTGCACAAAGGTGTTAAGGTTAAAATTCCCTCCCAATTCATTATTAATACGGGAAAGTAAATTCAAATTAAAAGCCTTAGTAATACCCGCATTGTCATTATAGGCAGGCAACACAATATCGGCAGATTTAATTAAATCTAAGCCTATAAATAATTTATCGTGGGGTCTAAGGTTTGCCCCCAATTTATAAATGAATTTTGTGGCCTCTTGGTCAGACATGTTACCTAGGNTAGAACCTAGNAAAAAGACCACCTTGGGGTGTTGTGTTTTATAAAGTGAGGCTAGCATATCAAAATAATCACCATGTCTTTTTTTTACTGAAACTTCTGGCAGCACTTCGTTTAATTTCTGTTCTAAAATCTCTAAAACATTTAAGGAAATGTCAATGGGAATATAGTCAAATTGATAGCCTTCTTTTATTAGTACCTCAAGTATTTTTTTTGTTTTTGTGCCGTCGCCTGCACCTAATTCAATAAGCTCAAAANAGTTTTTTTGATTTAATTTTAAGGCTTTTATTATTTGTGAGCTTTGGTTTTTGAAAATTTCATCTTCGGCTCTTGTCAGGTAATATTCCGGCATATTCATAATTTGAATAAAAAGGGCATCACCTTTTTNATCATAAAAATATTTAGACGAAAGCGTTTTTGGGACACTGCTTAAGCCTTTATTGACATCTTTTTTAAATTGGTCTATCATTTTATCTCGCTAATCGTATTCCTGTGAATTGCCATTGAAAATGGGGCTGAAAAAAATTGCGATAGGTAGGTCGACTATGCCCTTTTGCCGTTGCTACAGAGGCGCCCTTAAGCACCATCTGGTTTATCATAAATTTGCCATTATACTCCCCAACAGCACCATCGGCTATTTTAAATTTTGGATAGGGTAAATAGGCCGANTTTGTCCATTCCCAACGTTTACCCCATNCTATTTTATTTGAACTTATNTCCCATTCAAATTCTGTNGGCAAACGGNAGCCTTTCCANGAGGCAAATGCCGCCGCTTCATAATAAGCAACGTGAGAAAGAATAGCATTTTCATTTAGGGGTTGTAAGCCTGCAAGGCTGTAATAAAACCATTTCCCATCTATTTGATGCCAATATAAAGGCTTGTTTATGTTTTCGTTATTTACCCAAGACCAACCTTCATCTAACCAAAAACGAAAATCTTGATAGCCACCATCATTAATAAAGGCTATAAATTCGCCATTGGTTATAAGGGATTTCGAAATTTCAAAATCATGTAAAAACACCTTATGTCTTCCTAATTCATTNTCAAAACAAAAACCCTCTGCATGATNNCCAATATCATAAATGCCTTCNGATATTTTTAACCAACCCGTATTGCTGTTGTGATCATTAACTAAATTCGAGTTTGCATCATATACAGGAAATGTTGGATTGCATGCTAATGTATATTTTAAATCGGTTAATAAAAGTTCTTGATGTTGTTGTTCGTGATTTATGCCAAGTATAATCAACGCTTTTATTTCCTCAGAATATGTTGAAGATAAAAGTTTAACAATACTATCATCAATATGTTTTCTATAGGCATAGGTTTCTTCTACACTTGGCCGAGTTATCAAACCACGTTTATTTCTAAGAACTTTATTTCCTAAGCTATTGTAATAACTGTTAAACAGAAAATTAAAATCGGGATTAAAACATGTGTAATTATCCAAAAACTTATTGAGAATCATTTCTTCAAAAAACCAAGTGGTATGCGCCAAATGCCATTTGGGCGGACTCGTGAATTCCGAAGCTTGTGGCACATAATCTTCAATTAAAAGAGGTGCACAAATACTTGTGGTTTGGTTTCTGGTTTCTAAAAATTGATGGCTTAAATTCGACATAATTTAAAATGTTTTACGATAAATTTAGGCTTGTAAATAATTAACAAGGGGACTAATACTAATTTTTTAGGCAATCTTTTTTATATCGTAAAGATAAATTGAAAATCAAGATGACACTTTAAGTTAGATTAAGAAAAAAAAAGTTAATCTATGTTAAGGGTAAAATTAAAAAATATTNAAATAAGCTACACTTTCAGCGCTTAAATAAAAATTAAGTAAAATTGCAGGAATTTTACCGGCGACCATCTCGCTTTTAAAGAAAATACCTTGTCAAGTAAAATAACAAAAANCAAGGACTATTATTTTACAGAGAATATTATATTTTTGCTTTATAATAAAATTCGATTAAGCTCACACAACTATGCAAATTGTACACTTAACAAAAGAACAAATTCAACAGGAACAGGCCAATTTTATCANCAAGGTATATGGTTGGATGTCTATCGCTTTAATACTTACTGGTTTTATTGCCGTTTGGGCGGCTTCTAGTCCCGCACTCTTGGCTGTTATTTTCGGAAATAAATTGCTGTTTTTTGGGCTGATTATTGGAGAATTTCTTTGTGTGGGNTATCTGGTTACCGTNGTNNGAAAAATTTCGGCACNAAGGGCAACCNTTATTTTTTTNGCNTATGCCGCTTTAAATGGCTTAACCTTATCGGTGGTGTTTGTATTGTACACCAGTGAATCTATTGCCTCTACCNTTTTTATTACGGCAGGCACTTTTGCAGCCATGAGCCTTTACGGCTATTTTACCAAGCGCGATCTAACCAGNATAGGCAACTTAGCTTTTATGGGACTTATTGGCCTGNTAATAGCCTCGGTAGTNNATATGTTTTTTCAGAATGAAATGTTGTATTGGATAACCACCTATGCTGGGATCTTAATTTTTGTAGCCCTAATAGCTTACGATACTCAGAAAATTAAAGACATGAATATTATTGGAAATGAGGGTAGCGAAGAAGATAAAAAAGAAGCCATTATGGGTGCTTTAACCCTTTATCTGGATTTTATTAACCTCTTTCTTTACTTACTTCGCATTTTTGGAAAACGAAAATAAATAAAACACATAAATAAATACGATGAAAATAATTTCATACAACGTCAATGGCATAAGAGCAGCCATTAAAAAAGGTTTTTTAGACTGGTTGCAGCAAGCCAACCCCGATGTAATTTGCATTCAGGAAACCAAAGCCCAAAAGGACCAACTGGATCTAGAAGCTTTTGAAAAGGCGGGATATCCTTTTCATTATTGGTATAGTGCACAAAAAAAAGGCTATAGTGGGGTAGCCATTCTCTCTAAAAAAGAACCAAAAAATGTGGCTTATGGTACCGGCATAGATTATATGGATTTTGAAGGCCGAAACCTGCGCATCGATTTCGAAAACTTTTCGGTAATGAGCCTCTACCTGCCTAGCGGTACTAATGATGCCCGACTGGAGCATAAATTGACCTATATGGCCGATTTTCAAAAATATATTAATGCTTTAAAACAAGAGATTCCAAATTTGGTGATTGGCGGCGATTATAATATTTGCCATGAAGCCATAGACATTCACAATCCGGTTAGCAATAAAAATACGTCGGGATTTTTACCGGTAGAACGCGAATGGTTGGACCAATTTATGAAGAGCGGCTTTATAGACTCCTTCCGACATTTTAATAAAGACCCACACCATTATACCTGGTGGAGTTATAGAGCGAATTCCAGAAATAATAATAAGGGCTGGCGTATAGATTACAATTTGGTGAGTGACCCTCTAAAAAACAATATTAAACGCGCGGTCATTTTACCCGAAGCCCGTCATAGCGACCACTGCCCGCATTTGGTGGAGTTGGGGTTTTAATAGTTTTGTGAGTATTCTTGAGTCTTGAGTCTTGTTTCTTTTTCAAACTTCGATATTCAATATTCAATATTCAATATTCAATATTCAATATTCAATATTCGAGTATGTGAGAATTTGAGTATTTCATCAACCTGATCCTGAGTCTTGTCTCTTGGGTCTTGTTTCTTTTTTCAAACTTCGATATTCGATATTCGATATTCAATATTTGTAATTCGTAATTCGAAATTCATTTTCTTATCACCCAAACAGCCATTCCACCACATGGTTAATGGTGGCCACTTCTACAATTTTTATGCTGTAATTATCTTTTGGGTATTTGCAGTATTTGGAGATTAAAATGGTTTCGAAGCCTAGTTTTTCGGCTTCCAACAGGCGTTGTTCAACACGGTTAACGGGGCGTATTTCTCCTGCTAGTCCTACTTCGGCGGCAAAGCAAACCTGTTTATCCAAGGCAATATCCTCATTTGATGATAAAATGGCTGCGACTACAGCCAGGTCTATAGCGGGGTCTTCTATGCTTAGACCTCCGGTAATATTTAAAAACACATCCTTGGCGCCCAGTCTAAAACCGGCGCGTTTTTCTAAAACGGCCAGGAGCATATTAAGGCGTTTGGCATTAAAACCGGTAGCACTGCGTTGAGGTGTTCCGTAAACCGCCGGACTTACCAAAGCTTGAATCTCGACAAGCAGGGGTCGCATGCCTTCAATGGTTACGGCAATACTGGTACCACTAAGGGCTTCCTGATTTTCGGAAAGCAATATTTTACTGGGGTTGAGCACCTCCCTAAGGCCATTGGTATGCATTTCATAAATGCCCAACTCGTTGGTAGAGCCAAAGCGGTTTTTATGGGCTCTAAGAATGCGATATACGTGATTCCGGTCGCCTTCAAACTGTAAGACCGTATCCACCATATGTTCCAATACCTTGGGGCCTGCTATATTGCCGTCTTTGGTAATATGCCCAATGAGTAATACGGGAATGCTGGTTTCCTTAGCAAATTTGATAAACTCGGCCGTAGTTTCTCGTATTTGAGACACGCTGCCGGGGCTGCTTTCCAGGTAATCGCTATGTAGGGTTTGTATGGAATCGATCACCACAATATCTGGTGCCAGTTCTTCTATTTGTTTAAAGATGTTTTGGGTTTTGGTTTCGGTAAGAATATAACAGTTATTCGATTCAGGATAAATACGTTCTGCGCGTAATTTTATTTGCTGTTCACTCTCTTCTCCCGAAACATACAAGGTTTTAAACGGCAAATGCAGCGCTATTTGAAGCAATAAGGTCGATTTTCCTATCCCAGGCTCTCCGCCTAAAAGAATAACCGAGCCGGGAA
>JAESQB010000155.1 GCA_016765375.1 Flavobacteriaceae bacterium
TGAGGTCAACCAAATAATCGATATGATCTATAAAATCGTTCACGTCAACTTGAGGGGGTACATCGGCCATAGTTTTTGCCAGATCACTGCTTATAGCCACTATATTTTGACGGGCTTCCAGAAATTTTAATACGGTATCATCGTCCAAAGCACTAATTTCACTCCATTCATACCATTTTACCTTTAGTGAATCTGCCACTTTTTGGTATATACTGGACATAAATTCATTACGGGCATTAAACTTTTCGGTATTAAGGTAGGATGTAAAGGCTACGGTTTGTATAACACCACCGTTTTCTTTTAAGCGTTTTAGCTGATCATCACTTAGGTTTCTACTCACATCGCAAAGCGCTCTGGCAGCAGAATGAGAAGCAATAATAGGCGCTTTAGACAATCCAAACATTTGTTCGATTGAGGTTTGTCCAGGGTGAGAAATATCAATCATAATGCCCCATTTATTCATCTCGGCAACGGCTTCTTTTCCTAAATCGCTCAAACCATTATAAAGCCATACATCATCTTTTTCACCAGTATTGGAGTCGCAAAACTGACTGTGACCATTATGAGACAAGGACATATAACGCGCGCCCAGATCGTGAAACTTTTTAATATTTGACAGGTCCAAGCCAATGGGATAGGCGTTTTCAACACCAATCATGGCCACTTTTTTTCCTGCGGCATCAATACGACGCACATCGTCTGATGTTAAGGCCAATTCTATTTTATCGGGGGCATAATCCTCAACCAACCTGTGAATGGCTTCAAATTTTGATATGGCATTGGCATAAGCTTTTTCATAACCGGCAGCATTTAAGGAATCTTGCCCGGTATAAACAATAAGCCAAGACACATCTAAACCACCTTCATCCATCTTGGGCAGATTTACCTGCGACTTGGTATCGGATGCGTAATTAATACTATCGGTAAAGTTTTTAATACTAATATCGTTATGCGTATCAAGAGTTATGACACGTTTATGAATGGCTTTTGCATTTTCTATAAGTGTGCTTTCATCGGCACCATTTTGCTGACAGCCTATAAAAACAACAGACAGTAATAAAGAATAAATAAATTTCATGATTGTGTTGGTTAATTTTTAGATGATTTGAGCCAAATATAAGTATTTAAAATTAGGAGATATTGAGATCTTCATAATGTTTAACGGACTATGAATAATTGAAACTAATTTTTTCATCACTTTGGAATTCTTAAAAAATATAAAAATGAAAGCATTTGCTGAATCACCGGAATGGTCAGCATTAAAAGTCATGGAAAAATACCAGAATAATTTATCCCATATTGATATAATGCTGCTTTACCCTACCGAATATTCAGATTATTAAACTTTTTGAGGCTTTAAACATTTATTATTAAACCGTTTGATAGAAGCTGCACAGTAAATCTTAATTTATTAACCCGGGTATAATGAAATAGATCAACTTATTAATAGATGATTTATTTTGAAAACAGTATTATTAATTTCTTATTTTAGTGTCTGTATAATCATAATAACATACCTATAAACCCTCAGTATTTTTGTAAATTTGCATCGTATTTACAGTAAATATTGATTATGCAAAAAAATGTGATTTTAATGATATTGGATGGTTGGGGTATTACCCAAGATCCTAAGGTTTCTGCCATTGCACAGGCCAACACCCCATATATTGATAATTTATACACCAAATACCCTCATGGGCAATTGTTCACCCATGGCGAGCACGTAGGACTGCCCGATGGCCAAATGGGAAACAGTGAGGTGGGCCATATGAATTTGGGTGCCGGTCGCATCGTGTATCAGGATTTTGTCAAGATAAACCGTGCCGTTTCTAATGGCTCATTAGCCGAAGAAACCGTACTTAAAACCGCTTTTAATCAGGCCAAAACTAATTCTAAAAATCTTCATTTTATAGGTTTAGTCTCCGATGGTGGGGTGCATTCGCATATCAATCATTTAAAAGGCTTGCTCACCGCCGCTCATGAAGCACAATTGGAAAATGTTTATGTTCATNCCTTTACCGATGGCCGGGATGTTGACCCAAAATCGGGTGTAAACCATATTGCCAATTTAGAAGAACACCTGGAGAAAACTACTGGTAAATTAGCCACTATAATAGGACGTTATTACGCCATGGACAGAGATAGACGCTGGGAGCGTATAAAACTGGCCTACGATTTGGCAGTCTCTGGTATTGGAAATCCATCTAACAATGCCCAAGAAAGCATAAAATCAAGTTATGCCGAAGGCATTACCGATGAATTTATAAAACCCATTGTCATGACTGAAAACGGTAGCCCAATTGGCACCATTAAAGAAGACGATGTGGTCATCTTTTTTAACTTCAGAACCGACAGGGGGCGTCAACTCACCCAGGCGCTTAGTCAAAAGGACATGCCAGAACACCAAATGCAGACCCTTCCCTTGCATTTTGTAACGCTAACCAATTACGACGCCACCTTTAAAGGCATACAGACCATCTTTAATAAAGACCATCTTTCTCAAACTTTAGGCGAGGTTTTATCTTCTAATGGGAAAACCCAAATTAGAATGGCCGAGACCGAAAAATATCCACACGTGACCTTCTTTTTTTCTGGAGGTAGAGAAGCCGAGTTTGAAGGCGAGAAACGTATTTTGTGTGCTTCACCCAAAGTAGCCACTTACGATCTTCAGCCCGAAATGAGTGCAGGCTGTCTTAGAGACCATCTCGTCACAGAAATTAAAAAAGAAGAAGCCAACTTTATCTGTATCAATTTTGCCAATCCTGATATGGTAGGTCATACCGGAAGCATGCAAGCCGCTATAAAAGCCTGTGAAATGGTTGACCAATGTGTAAATGCCGTGGTCGATAAAGCCATTGCACATGACTATACCACCATTATCATAGCAGATCATGGCAATAGCGAAACCATGATTAACCCCGATGGTTCGCCTCATACTGCACATACCACCAATCCGGTGCCTATAATCCTGGTAGATAAGGACATAAAACAAATAAAAAATGGAATTTTAGGTGATATAGCACCAACTGTTTTAGATCTTATGGGTGTGGACAAACCCCAAGAAATGACACAAAATTCATTACTTTAGCCGCCTAACATTCTATTTGCCTTTATGATCATTCCTAAAACTAGAGAAGAAATTGAACTCATGCGTGAAAGCGCCCTCATTGTTTCTAAAACTTTGGGACTTATGGCTAAAGAAGTAAAGCCAGGTGTGACCACCCTTTATTTAGACAAATTGGCCGAAGAGTTTATTAGAGACCAAGGTGCTATTCCAGGATTTTTAGGGCTTTACGATTTTCCCAACACCCTGTGTATGAGTCCAAATGCTCAGGTAGTTCACGGCATTCCTAATGATATTCCTTTAGAAGAAGGCGATATCATCTCGATAGATTGTGGGGCTATAAAAAATGACTTTTACGGCGATCATGCCTATACCTTTCCCGTTGGTGAAATTGCACCCGAAACACTACAACTGCTCAAAATCACTAAAGAATCACTCTATATAGGCATTAGAGCATTTAAAGCCAATAACCGCGTGGGCGATGTGGGTTATGCCATACAAAAATACTGTGAAGATCACGGTTATGGTGTGGTTCGTGAATTGGTAGGCCATGGCTTAGGGCGCACCATGCATGAAGATCCCGAAATGCCAAACTACGGCAAACGCGGCCGAGGCAAAAAATTTATTGAAGGCATGACCGTAGCCATAGAACCTATGATCAATATGGGCACCAAAAACATTTCACAACTCAAAGACGGCTGGACTATTTTAACCAAAGATCGCAAGCCTTCCGCACATTTTGAACACAATGTGGCCTTAGTTGATGGCAAACCCGAATTACTTTCTACTTTTGCCTATGTATATGAAGCGCTTGGTATTAAAAGTGATGAAGAAGATGAATTTCGAATATCGAACACCGAATGTAGAATGATGAAGTAAAAAAATCAGGTATAAAGGCTGAAAACTTGATAATAAAAAGGTACAGATCTTGCAGCGCAAGGTCTCTAAAACACGCAACACTCATTGAAACGGATTTTTAAATTTTTTCTGAATTTAATTCCACGGCCACTGCTTATAAGGTTCAGCTATATAGTGCGTCCTATTATTGCTTTTTTTTTAAGAGGNAANACCTATGAGGATCCTATAGACGGNAGAACNTTTAGAAAATTTTTACCCTATGGCTATAGCAAGNCCAGAGANAATGTNCTTTCNCCCTCTACCCTTTCCTTAGAACGTCANCGCTTGCTTTGGTTNTATTTAAAAAACGAAACNNCTTTNTTTANCAAACCCCAAACNCTGCTTCACTTTGCCCCNGAACANGCTTTTTATNNACGNTTTAAAAANCTNANNCATTTAGANTATACCACAACCGATCTAAATTCACCNCTTGCCGAGGTAAAGGCAGACATCTGCAACCTTCCGTTTAAAGACAATAGCTTTAGNTTTATATTGTGNAACCATGTNNTGGAACANATCCCAGACGACACCAAAGCCATGCAAGAGCTTNTTAGGGTTTTANAACCNGGAGGNATTGGNATTTTTCAAATCCCTCAAGACCTGAATCGTAANACTACTTTCGAAGACGACTCTATCACCGACAAAGACGAACGCACTAAAATATTTGGACAATACGACCATTTGAGAATTTACGGCCGGGATTATTTTGANAANCTGCGCGCTGTTGGTTTTAAAGTTTCTGAAGTGGATTATACGGCTAGCCTTTCCGAAGNAAACATAAAACGCTATGCCTTAGCCAAGGGTGAACTAATACCGGTGTGTACTAAATAGTGTGATTTTTATATAAAAAAAAGACCGTCCTAAAATTTTAACTCTAAGGGACAGTCTAATTATACTTAAGTAATGTGGTTGAAAACTAATTCAACAATTCCCAACCTTTATAATTTNTCTTTTTCATAGCAATTTTTAAGGCTGTTTAATAATAAAACAACTAAGTCTTAAAAACCTACTTCAAATCATAAGAAAAATCAAGAAAATAATTAAGTTTT
>JAESQB010000019.1 GCA_016765375.1 Flavobacteriaceae bacterium
AAATAGATTTTTTAAAAAATTTGGTGTCTCAGCATAAAGGCAGTCATCATTTAAATATAGTCATTCACGATCTAGAAGAAAAGATCAATATTAATATGCCTAGCCGCAGACACAAAGTAAAAATTTCCCAAGAACTGTTGAAGGCTTTGGATGATGAAAGCGTATTGTATAAATTAAATTAAGCCTGTTGAAATGGCTAGATTTTAAAAATCCATTTTTTATACTATCTTTGAGTCATCTCATTAAATTTTAACCTCCCCTTTTATTTAATAATGTGTGTGTTATATGGCATGATCATATAATAATGCTTTATGGTTTCTTGTAGGAATACAGCATTGTGAAAATAGCCTCTAAAAAGGAAAATGAATTGAGAACGTTAAAACGTTTTTCAAATCCTTAAAAAAGGGCTATTTATGACTCAAACACTACTTAATGACAAGAAATTTGTCGCCTTAAGCGATAAAAAACAATCGCGTATTTCAAAAACTGTATTTCATTGTTTTCAGAACAAAAACATTATAACCGGTACTTATAAAGGCGGGGTAATAAAGGAGGGACTCATTATGGGTAAGCAAACCGAAGCAAGTAAATTAGAACTCTTGTTTCAGTGTCTTACCAAGTCGGGAGAGTATAGAACAGGACGTTCTAATGGGATAATCTCAAAAAATAAAAACGGAAAGTTGGTGCTTCGTTTCGATTGGAATTGGCTCAAAGGGATTAAAAAAAGTGGAGCATCATCCTTTGTTGAAGTGGATGAAGTATAATAACATCATAAATTGCATAAATATCTCTATAAACAAAACAAATTAACAGGCCGTAAGTTTTACTGTTTTTTTTGACTAATATTGCAATATCATTAAGAAAACAAAATTAAAACATAGATTATGGCACTAGAAATAACAGATGCAACTTTTGATGAAACCGTTTTAAAAAGCGATAAACCTGTATTGGTAGATTTTTGGGCGGCATGGTGTGGACCTTGTAGAATGGTTGGCCCTATTATAGAGCAAATAAGTGAAGAATATGAAGGAAAAGCTATTGTAGGCAAGGTAGACGTAGATGCTAATCAAGAATTTGCAGCAAAATATGGCGTGCGTAACATCCCAACTGTTTTGGTATTTCAAAACGGAGAAGTAGTTGGCCGTCAGGTAGGTGTGGCTCCAAAAAATGTTTATGCCGAGGCCATCGATGCCCTTTTATAAGAAATAATTATTATAAATAATAGATTAAGGTTTGGCATTTTGTCAAACCTTTTTTAATTTAGAGAATCTTTGGAGCTACAAGAACAAATAAACGAAATAAGTGGGTTTAAAAACCTAGAACTCTTAGCCACACAGGTGGTTGAAGGCTTTATTTCGGGCATGCATAAAAGTCCTTTTCACGGGTTTTCGGCTGAGTTTGCCGAACATAAAATTTACAATAGTGGTGAAAGCACTAAGCATATTGATTGGAAGCTTTATGCTAAAACCGATAAGTTGTACACCAAGCGTTACGAAGAGGAAACCAATTTACGCTGCCACATCATCTTGGATAATTCCAGCTCAATGCATTATCCCATCATAAAAAAGCCTTCGATAAATACCTTGAATAAAATTTCTTTTTCTGCCTTAGCTTCAGCGGCAATCATGCATTTGTTAAAACGTCAACGCGGCGCTGTAGGCCTGAGTATTTATGCAAAGGATTATGAGTTTTATGCTTCAGAAAAGGGGAGCGAAAGGCATCATCACCTGCTGTTAAACAAACTCAATACGGCAATTACCACAACATCTCATAAAAAAGGCACCCAAACCTATAAATACCTGCATCTTATTGCCGAAAAATTAAAACGACGCTCCTTGGTGTTTTTATTTACCGATATGTTTCAAGTTGGTAAAGCTCAAGAGCAACTTTTTGAAGCCCTTCAGCATTTAAAATACAATAAACACGAGGTGGTCTTGTTTCATGTGATTGATAAGAAAAAAGAAATAGAATTTGATTTTCCAAACAGCCCCAAGCGATTTGTAGATATTGAGAGCGGCGAATATATAAATGTGTTTGCAAATAATATAAAAGCAGACTACGAGAAAGCGGTAACTGCCTATTTTTCAGCGTTAAAATTAAAATGTGCCCAGTATAAAATTAAGTATGTTATGGCTGATATTAACCAGCCGTTTAATAAAATATTGACCAGCTATCTTATCGAGCGACAAAAGTTTTAATAAAGTTGTATTTTATTTTAAAAAAATGCTTGCTGAAATAAAATTGTAGTGTATATTTGCCCTCGCAATAAAACAACGATCTGGTAGTTCAGTTGGTTAGAATATCCCGACTCGTCGGGAGGGTCGCTAGCTCAGTTATTGACTCAAAGAGTTTATTGTCGTTCTTTAAAAAACAAATGATTTTTAAAATCACGGTCTGGTAGTTCAGTTGGTTAGAATACCTGCCTGTCACGCAGGGGGTCGCGAGTTCGAGTCTCGTCCAGACCGCAAAATTCTTTAAATAGAGTTTTAAGAAGTTGTGTTGTATTACGCTTAAAGCGTAATCAGGTTTATTTTAAACCAATGAGAAGCTTTTCCTTAAATGGAGAGGCTTTTTTCTATTAGAGGCTTTTCTGTTTATTTTCTTAATTCACTTCTGTTTATCTGTCATTTTTCGAGTATTAAAACCAACGGTTACAATATGAGGCGTGCAGGGTTTTGATAACGTATTTTTCAATTTATTAAATAAGTTCTTTTATTCATAATGTTTCATGCTGCACTGCTTTCCCTGTATGACTTTTATTGAGTGTTAACTGCTTTCTAATTTTTAATTATGATGTTGATGTTCTAATGTGTTTTTCCTAAATGGTGTAGTTTTAATGTCTAATTTCTCTACACCGTCTTTTCCTTCCCTAATTTTTATTATTTGATTTGCCTTTATATCTTGTAAAAGGGTTTTGGTTCTTTCCTTATTAGGCCAATGGATTTCTATACTTTTTATTATATCAGCTGATCCCAAGCCCAATTCCGCCATAATACTATTACCACCAAAGCTTGCATCTATACCCACTAAGTGGTATACTTTTCTTTNTGTATTGTTATCTAGGAAAGTCAAAATAATTTTTGCCCCTATGGCGGAACGATTACTTTGAGTTCCTTCTAATATAATGTGTATCCAATTGTTTTTGTTTCCAATGGGGTTTTCATATAAAATATTACCAAAAACATCTCCTTCAAATGCGCCTCCCATTACAGCATATATGTCCTGATCTCCATCCATGTCAAAATCACCGAAGCCTATAGCGTGACCTTTTTGGATGTGGCCAAAACCTGAAGCATAGGTTATATCTACAAACTTTTCACCTTTCTGATTCAAGTATACTCGATTTGGAACAATTGAANAGAAACTTGGATCCCCCGTTGCCAGATAAAAGTCAAGAAATCCATCATTATCTAAATCTCCGAAATTACATCCCATTGTTGTGATAGGTTCATCTAACCCAACTTCCAATGATCGTTCTGTAAAAGTTTCATTTCCATTATTATGATAAAGAAATGGTCTGTCTCCCTTATAATCATATCTAGCATTTGCAACTAACAAGGTTGCAGGAGTTTTATCGTACCCTGATGAATACCCTGAAACAAAAATATCATCGTAACCATCATTATTATAATCAAACATCCAGGTAGAAAAGCTTCTCATAGGTTTTTCTACTTTTGCAGTATGTGTGATGTNCTTAAAAGACAGCTTCCCATCTTGGGTTGTATTTTTATACAGCGTATTTTCTCCAGAATAATTAGAGAGATAAATATCAAGATACCCATCATTATTAATATCGCCACAAGCAACTCCTTTAAAAAAACCTAATTTATTAATACCAACGTCAGAAGACACTTCTCTGAATTTCCCATTTATATTTAGAAATAATTCGCAATTATTTTGATTAGCTACAGATGACTCATTTGCAATAAAAATATCAATCCACCCATCTAAATTAAAATCTCCCCAAACTGCTGACTGAGTTGGATTTAGTGAGAACAACCCTGCTTCCATGGTGGCATCTGTAAAAGTTCCATCTCCATTATTTCTCATGAGTGAATTGGGAATCTTTCCAAAAGAATCTAACCAGGCTCCCCGAAGAATAATAAAATCAAGATATCCATCATTATTATAGTCAGCATGTTTAATATTTAGCCCTCCTGTTACTCCTTTCAAACCAGCTGACATCGTTTTGTCAATAAAACCACCGTTTTTATCATTCTCAAAATATTTTATTTGATCATCAAACCCCCATGATGAAGCAATTATGTCTAAGTAGCCATCATTATTAAAATCATCCACACAGGTTCCACCTGCTTTTTGATTTTCTGCTACCCCTAAATCCNCTCCAATATCTTTGAACTTTGGAAAATCGACATCATTTGAAAAATATTGCTCTGGCAATCTAAATTTTTCAGGAACTTGTAAAGGATATTGCCCTAATGTCATATGGGCTATATTCAAAAGATATTGACTTTCTAAATCATTTGGGTTTACAGCCAATAATTCGTTAAGAACTCTAATAGTTTCTAGTGATCCTGACCTTACTTTATGCTGGGCTTTTTTACTAAATGGTACAATGCATGACTCATTATTGTGATTTGCTATGCAATTCTCTTGCTCTGCTTTTCTCATATAGGCTATAGCGAGATTTTTTTTTATCAGGAGCAAATTCTGTTCTTTATTTAATATGTTTGATTTTTCAATTTCTTTTATTACATTGCTTAGTATTTCAACAGATTCATCTGTTTTCCCGCTTCGCAATAATTCCATACCATATTCTACAGTTAGTGAATATTTTTCAAACCCTTTTGCTAAACTAATCTTCGATTTTAATAAACTAACCTTTTCTTTATTGAGAATAAGAGGAACTTTGGNCGGTTCAATATTGGCTACTGCTTCATTTACCTTATTTATCATTTCACTAGTCAATAAATCAGTTTTAATCCTATTTTCTTCTGATTTGATTACCCGATCAATTGTTTGATCTGATTGCTTTTTCATAGTAGGATTTTCACAACTCATAATTGTAATAAACAATAGGTTATAAATCACAAAGTATAAANGGTATTTTCTAAAAATTTTCATATCAGTTCTATTTACTTGACTGGTTTGCTCATATTAAATAATTGAGTTATACACTTAGTATCTGTTTTATATTTTTATAATAAATAGGTTCAGCAATTTCCATTCTTTGTATAGTTTTATGAAAGATACTTTCTTTGAATTGTGAACGATTAATTCTAAAACAAAATTCATCAAAATAGGCTTGTACATGCCATTTAAAAACATGGGGTGAGAGCTCTTAACCAAGATTTTAATTGCATAATGACAATATGTAATTCTTTAAAGTTGTTCCATTTTTACTTAGTTTCTGATCTATATTATACTGTTTCTTCAAAGGATTGTACCCTCGCCATTTGTCAGTCATTATTTCTGCTGTAGCACTTTCTACGTGATTGCATCCATGACAATGATACCTAAATCAAGATTTCTCACAGCCCTTTGTGTAACCACATTTCATACAAATAAAACCATCTTGCCATTTTATTTATACCAAATAAGACTTACAGGCATCATCATTAGGTAATTCTTTTATAGAATTCAGTATGTTTTGCCCTTTATATACTTTCATAACCATTATATTTATTAGCGTAATATACATAAATTAACTAACTCAATTAAATAATATCCAATTGCAGGTTTCGTTAGGTATAGCCGAAGTGCGATCCTAGGGAGCATTGCCGGTTATACAACTTAAGTTTATATTTTAAATTTATAAAATGTAAACTTAAGACGTGTATAGCTCATTGCTAGTAATTACTTAACCAAAGTTAGTGCATTTTTTCAAAAACCACTTATAATAAAATATTCTTAGGGGGCACTTCTAAAAAACCCCAAAATAAGTTGACAAGTTGACGAAAATAATATATCTAATTTTAAGGAATTCTTGTTAAAAAAGGGATATCATTAATAGCCTAACCCTACATGCCCTTATATACTATGAGTTTTTGCAATAGAGTTCGAGTCTCGTCCAGACCGCAAAAATCCTTATCCCATTAGGATGAGATTCCCACTGTTATGGGAATACGATGTTGTGTTGCGTTGTACGCCATAGGCGTATAACGAGGTTTATTTTAAACCAATGAGAAGCTTTTCCTTAAATGGAGAGGCTTTTTTCTATTAGAGGCCACCCATTACTTTAAAAGATTGTAATACTTAAGTTTTTTTTAAACGGTCTATTTCTTCACCAATTTCAAAAAATTAAGGCTTTACATTTGGATTCTGTCCGTTCATAGTAGAAAATGTTTATGGCTTTTGAATCGGTAGCGTGGTTGAGTGTGTTTATAAACACATTATCAAGCAGTGGTTGATTATAATTTATAGGTGTTGCAGATTTAAA
>JAESQB010000012.1 GCA_016765375.1 Flavobacteriaceae bacterium
AACAATTGGTTTGGCTATTGTTTAAACGAATGAAAATAGTTTGTGAATTTGGCGTGATATTATTATAATTCCCAGGGTTTGCAATGGGGTTTGTATTAGCTTGAGCATCGCTTAGGTTTTCGTAAAAACCTTCAACCACAACATTGGCCTGTCCGTTTATGGCTTGACTTTCTAAGCTAGTGAGATTGAAAGTTGCAAAGCCATCATTATCATCATCACAAACTTCGAAATTAAAATCTTGAATAGCATCTACTATAGGGAGGGGATTTACAATAAGGTTAAAAGAGGCGGTTGCAAAACAATTGGTTTGGGTGTTGTTTAAACGAATAAAAATAGTCTGTGAATTTGCCGTGGTATTATTATACGTTGCTGGATTTAAAATGGGATTGGTATTAGCTTGAGCATCGCTTAAGTTTTCATAAAAACCAACAACCACAACGTTGGTCTGTCCATTTATGGCTGTACTCTCTAAGCTAGTGAGGTTAAAAGTTGCAATTCCATTACGATCATCACCATCACTATCATCATCGCAAACTTCGAAATTAAAATCTTGAATAGTATCTAAAGTTGGAATAGGATTTACAATAAGGTTAAATGAGGTAACCACAAAGCAATTGGTTTGAGTATTGTTTAAACGAATGAAAATAGTTTGTGAATTTGCCGTGGTATTATTATAACTTCCTGGATTTGTAATGGGATTGGTATTTGCTTGAGCATCGCTTAGATTTTCAAAGAAACCTATTACCACAACATTGGTTTGTCCATTTATGGCTTGATTTTCTAGGCTAGTAAGGTTAAAAGTTACAATGCCATTACTATTATCGCCATCATTATCATCATCACAAACTTCAAAATTAAAACCTTCAATGGCATCAATAGTAGGAAGCGGATTTACTATTAAATTTAAAGTTGTTGTTGCAAAACAGGCTGTATTGGCTATTAATTCTTTTCTTATAAAAATGGTTTGCTGGCTTATTGTGGTGTTGGTATAAGGAATGCTTAAAGCGTTGCTGCCATCATCTGCATCGGTTTGACTGCTGTGATAGGTTATATTAAAATCGGAAGCCAGATCGCCTCCTAAAACTTCGGTGTTTTTATCATTTAAGTTAAATGCAACAAATCCGTCAACATCATCATCACAAAGCAAANAGTCGTTGATGGTATTTATGTTCACGTCAAAGACTTCAAGGTTAAAAGAGGTGTTGGCAAANCATTTTTGAGTAGGNTCTGCAATTCTTGCCCAAATGGNTTGGGGATTTAAAGTATTAGTGTAAGTGGTTGGTGTTGNTATAGGATNANTGTTNNTTTGGGCATCTTCCTGACTTAAGTGATAACTAATCACAAANTCNNNTGNNTTTTGNGTNCCNAANATAGTGCTATTNTTTTGANTTANATCAAAACTTGCTGTTGTGCCAGANTTATCGCANAGCNTAAGAGTTNGTTGCAGGATTTGCGATGGCTTGTTTAATGAATTCAACAATAATAGAGTCGGTTTGTTCACAAACATTAGAGAAGGNAGCAGTTACTGAGTAAGTTCCTGGTCCGGCAACAGTTAGCGTAGCACTTATTTCTCCCGTAATAACAACACCATCTTTTGACCAAGAGAAGCTTGCATTGGGGTTACTTACCTGAGAATCTAANACTNTAGATTCTCCATCACAAACAGCATTTCCAGAAGCNATAGTGATGTCATCACCTAAATCGGCTCCAAGATTAAAGCTTCCAGCTTCTAAAAAAACACCAGAATCGAANANAGTATCATNATTGTTTCTAGAGTCATCGGCTATAACAAGTTTTATATGATATGTTTCCCCTTGGTTAACANCAGAACGNGCCGTGAAAACTTTGGTCATNCCGTTAAGAGCAATGGGTTCTCCTTGGTTGGTTGAGATGTAGCGGTCAAAAAATTGAGGATTTTGTGCAACACATACAACTGTTTCATTTCCAGAATCGTCTGTAATTGTTTCTTCTAAATGGATATTGGTTACTAAAATAGGGGTGCTTGTGTCTGGAATTACGGCAAGATTGNTAGTAACACCAGCCTGATCTGTAAGTAAAAAAGCAAAAGCATCTGAAAAGTCACATTCAAAATTTGTGGTCTCGTCATATTCTTCAGAAGCCATTAAAAACCGAAAACTAATGGAACTTGAGAGAGGCACAAAATCAAATTCTATAATGGTTGCATTTATAGTTTGTGTATTGGCTATGGTATTTAAATCGGTATCTCCGGGCCAGCCTGCTATTCCTGCACTTAAAGTTGCTGCTGTGTTAGGGCCTGCTACCTGAGCGGCATTTCCAGACGTGAGTAAAACGCCTTCGGAAAAGGCAAAACTTCCTCCATTGCTATTAAAACGGCCTATCCCGTTACTGCTGCCAAAATTTGTTCCTGTTGAAAATGTAATATTTGATATTTCTGCACAAGGACTATTTATGAGTACATCTCTAACTAATTGTTCAACCGTATAGGTGCTTTGGTCTATGCTTACATTTTGGGCTGTAAGATTAAAGACGAAAAGGGAGGAAATAAAAAATGGAATCAGCTTTTTATGCATCGCAATTTTCTAAACATGTAATCTTAATTTTTCTTTTTACTTTCAATTATAATGCCGTAAAATGATGAAACCATAAAAGTAAACTTTAAGGTACTTTTTTATCATAAATCATCTTTAGCAAAGAAAGTCCTCTATATTAAACCAAATAAACTAGAGGAAAACGTGTTTTAATAAAAAAAGAAAATAAGACACTTAAAACCTTAAAAATATGTTTTTAATCTATATAATAATTAATTTTAGCTAACTATTTTCTTGTTTTATAGTTTCTAATTTAAATTTAATCTTATAAATAATAACTTTTTTATTTTAGGATTATTACATTAAATAAAATTTTTGAGATAATCATATTTTAATGGCACTCTTTAAATTTCTACTTTTTATTTTACTAAGCCTGGTTTCATGTAAAAGTGATTCAAAATAAATTAGTGTTGAAACTGCGAGAGGTTAATACAAATCTTTGAAATTAGAAATTATCAAGTTTGATAATTCTTCTTCCGAAATATTTATTTTACAGCCTAATAATGTGAAACTATCCTTAGTCTTTAAACTAATAATTAATTCTTTTATACGCTGTTTTCCATTAGTTAATGAGTAAAAACTTATTTTAGAACCTTCTTTTGAAACCTTAAACATTTTTTCATAGCTGTTGTTTTTCACGAAGCTTAAAAAATCGTTTCTGGAAATTTCATCCACTGAGTCAAACATCATGATGTGGTAATGACTCACTTTTTTTAATATAGGCTTTATGTCTTTCATAGACTCATCATCTATAAAGAAGTTGACTAAAAATGCTGGTGCGCCTATAGAAAAAGCAGCATTTTGCTTATGTGCTTTGTAAAAAGGTTTAAAGCCAGTTTGGGCATAANTAGAGCTTATGATAAAGAAAAAACCAAGGCTAAGAAAAATAGTTTTCATTGATGTAATTTTAAAGTGATNGATTATTTAATAATGACGANNTACTTTATGTTTTGTTACGGTTAANAAAAACATTTAGTTAGAGATCCAAATCATAAATTGTTTATTGTTNGTTTTATGGTTAAATTTAATGAAACAAATAAAACCCCTTTTAGGGAATATAAAGAATGAATACAATTATATTTTATGGTGCCGATTGGTGTCCCGACTGTAGACGAGCAAAATCTTTTTTGAAAGAACATAATGTGCCTTGTGATTATGTAGANGTAGAATTGTCAAAGGAAGCTTCGGCTAAAGTNGAGCAAATAAACAAGGGCAAGCGTATAATACCAACGCTAATTATAGAGGATAAGCCTTTTACNAATCCTGANAATGCAACGCTTGCCGCTGCTTTNGGAATAAATGAGGCNGGTAGACTATTGTTTTATGGNGCCGATTGGTGCCCCGATTGTAGGCGNGCNAAAAACTATTTAAACGATAANGGTATTCATTANCAGTTTATTGATNTTAATAAACATGCATGGGCCAGTCAAAAAGTTGANGAAATTAATAAGGGTAAACGCATTATTCCCACCTTNGTACTTAATGATATGCCTTATACAAATCCCGATAATCAAAAATTAAAAACACTTTTTGCTATAGACGAAGAAAAAGAACAGCATGTTTTTGATACCGTAATTATTGGCGGTGGAGCGGCTGGATTAACAACCTCNATTTATGCACAGAGGGATCGTTTTAATACTTTAATTTTAGAGAGAAAGAACATTGGTGGCAATGCTTTTATTACNCANAAAATTGAAAATTACCCCGGATTTACGTCCATTTCGGGGCCTCTACTNATGGAAAAAATGGAAGAACAAGCTAAAACTTACGGCGCNCAAATAAAAACAGGAGAGGAGGTTATTAACATAAGTAAAAACAATAACCTGTTTGATATAAAAACTAAGACTACGAGCTATATAGGCAAAAGCGTTGTTTTGGCAACGGGTTCGACCTATAAAAAATTAGGCATCCCAAATGAGGAAACGTTTATTGGTTCAGGTATTCATTTTTGTGCTACCTGTGATGGTGCTTTCTATAGAGATAGAGAGATTATTGTTATTGGCGGAGGCAATTCAGCACTAGAAGAGGGTATTTTTTTGGCGGGTTTTTGTAAACGTGTAAAAATAATTCATCGTTCAGCAGCGTTTTCAGCATCCAAGACCTATGTTGATAAATTGGCTTCAATTAAAAATATTGAAGTTTATATGAATAAAACCTCACAAGAGTTTACAGCAGATGAAACCGGGATGTTTCAAGGTATTAAGGTTGTAGATAATGCCACCCAAGAAGCTGAAATTATTAAAGCTCAAGGCGCTTTTATATTTATTGGGATGATACCCAATACCAGTACGTTTAAAAATACGGTAAGTCTTAATAATAGAGGTTTTATAAGCACAACAGGAATGGGCGAAACGTCTATAAAAGGCATTTTTGCCGCAGGCGATTGTCGGGAAGGTGCTATAGCGCAAGTAGCCGCAGCAACCGGCGAGGGCGTTTTAGCAAGTTATGGGCTTAGGGCTTTTTTAAAATAAAAGCTAAGATTTTTACTTATATATCTCCCTGTATTAAAGAGGCTTAATGAGTCATGAACATGTGTGTTTTAAAAATTTAACAAAATTTAATAGGTTGAGATATCATAAAGTTGGTTAAATTAGCCCCTCAAGATTTCTTCTTTAGGGTTTAAAGAGAAATCATAATACATTAAAAAAATATTCCCGATAGCTATCGGGAACATATAATGACTAAAACAATAAAAAAAATTCATGAAACATTATTTTTTAATATTGCTTAGCCTAGGGGTTCTAGTTGGATGCAATAATCAGGAAGCCAAAAAAGCAGATGAAGCAATAACAGAAGAAGCTCATCAAAAAGATGAAAAAGAAAGTCATGCAAAAAGAAAATTTCCAAACTCTAAAGAAAAAGGTAAGTTTTTTGAACGTGACGGCAAGAAAATGCTTTATGGAGGAAAAGATGAGTCTCAACATTTCGAGTTGAGCAGCCATATTTTAAAAGAAGAAAATTACCATTACGGCATAGGAAGAGAAGCTTTCCCCGCCTTATTAGAACCTGAATTTATTAGCATAAAAGAAGCAGATACACTTTGGGATGATGATGCCCGATTCTTAGTAGCTTATGCAGGTAATGATGTAAAGGCCTATTCTGTAAAA
>JAESQB010000020.1 GCA_016765375.1 Flavobacteriaceae bacterium
CCGTAATGGCGAAGGGATAATCAACCCCGCCTTCTTCGGTTTCGTCAACATCGGCAATAAAACCAATAGCTTCGGAATAGGGAATGGTGTTTGGAAAAGATTGTGCAAAACCTCCAGCTGTCCTAGGAAACTCAATAATGCGAAGTTGTTTGTGTTGGTAGGGGCTAAAATTTTTAGAGTTATAATCTAATGCTGCCTTCATGCCTTTNAACATGCGCTCTAAATTATACTCATGCCCTTTATGGTAATAGATTTCTAAATTAACATCATGCCANTTNTCTTTTTTAATTTCGTATTTAGCTGAATTGTANGCATANAAATTTAAAATTTTACTGTCCATTTTATAATGAAAGTAACGGCGNCCGTTTTCAGTCCATTCTTTTTGNANATANCCTGGGGCAATGGCAATTTGTTCTTCAGAAGTACTTACTGTGGTTTCAAAATCTATCCAATCGGNATCTTTTGCAATATAGGTNTTNNCCAANGCNGTAGAATCTGAGGGATGGGGTTTTAAATCGTTTTTGGGCAAGTCGTATTTTTTGCGAACTTCATCATCTGTTAGCTCATTATTACTACTATAACCTAAGGAAGGGAAAATAGTGGAATGTATAAATGTACCATTAGCGTTCACCGGAGAATTTTTGCGTAAGCCTGTATTGGGCTCATTTTTAACTGTAAAATGCAATTCCAAACTATCTCCTGGTTGTAAAGCCTCGGTTAATTGATAAATATTGAAATTATAAATAGTGTCCTTAGAAACCAAAGTAGTTGGCTTGTTAAACTCAAAAGTACTTGGATAATTATTATAGTTAAGATAAATACTATCGATAGCAGTACTTGATTTATTAACCATGATATAGCTCCCCTCAGCATCAAAATTTAAAGCTTTAGGAAAGATATTCAAATTTGTTTTTACGGAAACGATTCTTGGTTGAATAGCGTTTTCATACCTTTTATAGGTCTTTTCCCAATCAACTCTAAGTTGTTCTCTTTCTTTTGAAGATGTTCTCTGGTTTTCAATATTATTTTCATGATAAATTTTAAAGCCTAGGGTTAAAAACCCGATTAAGAAAACCGAGAAACCAATTAATGCCCAGCCTTTAAAACGAGATGTAGCTATTGATAAGCGTTCTTTAAAAGAATGTGGTAAGCCTCTTACCCAGAATAATCCTGCGAGTATTAAGAAGATTAAACCTGCCAATAACCAATAAATTTTATAAATAATATATCTCGAAAAAGAATCCCCATAACCATCCATGTCTGAATATGAGAAACCGGGACCTTGATTGTATTTAAAAACAGCTTGTTCAATGCCTGCTAAAAATAAAAGAGGAGTTCCTATGAATAATACTAACAATATAAACAAACCTAAATAGGGATTGCGAATTAATGTTTGTATAAATAATGCTAATAAGGCCCAAATAATAAAGTGGATAAAATTTAGCACATATAATTCGTACAAGTAGTGCCCGATTTCAAAATCGTAATAGCCTTTATAAATTTGGAATATTATTCCGGAAGCCATAATAACAAATAACAAGACCACTTGCATTTTTAATAAGGCAATGAGTTTGGAAACTAATAATGACCAGTTGGGAATTGGGGTCACATCAACTAAATGATTGACGCGAGCAATGCCTCCTCTATGCACCAACATGCCTGCATATAAAAAAGTGCAAATAATAATTGCGATTACAAAAACACTTCCGCCATTTAGCATTTTCCAAGTTAATGGTAGTGTTGCTGTTCCAAATATATTTCCTACCCCAGAAATGCCTATTAGTATTAAAATCAGACCTACAAAGACAATACTTATAAAAGGCCAACTTTTTACGATGTAAATAAAATCGATATGAGATAGTTTCCAAGAGGTTTTTAAATGTTGTAAAAAGGAGAAATTAAAATTAACCTTTGGTAATTGAATTCTTCTAATGCCACCAAAATTTTGTTTAATAACCGGTTCTCCTTTTGGTTTTCTAAAGCTAAACGCTATGGCATCTTGGCTAAATCTAAAATACTTATAAACCAATCCAAAAATTAAGGATGCTACGGTTAACCATAATAATCTATTATAAATGATAAGCTTTTTGAATGGTAATAGGAGTTCGTTTTGTTCGGCGACCGTCCAATATCGCGTGTAATAATTAAGGGCTTGCCCTCCAAAAGGGTCTAAAAGCCCGGCTATAAATCGATTATCAGGTTCAGAAAATAGACTTTCAGCTAAGCCTTGTGCAAATATTAATAAGACCACCGTTATAAAGCCTGCAGCAATATTTCTTGTAAAAGTAACCACGGCAAAAACAATAGCACCAAATAATAAAATATTAGGCATTACATATATAAAATAGGCTTGTAAATAGGCATTAATATTAAAGGGGCCTATTAAATCGGGGTTAGTACCCGGAAATCTATAGCCTAAAATCATACCGAAACTAATGGCTATAACAATTATAGACACTACAAATAATGCGCTAAAAAACTTGGCAAATAAATAATTGGCCTTTGTAAAAGGGTAGGCATATAAAATGGTATGTATTTCACTTTTATAGTCGCGATATATTGATACACCAATAATTGATGGGAATAAAAAGAAAATAAAAATGGTTAAGCCATTAATTAACCCTGTTATTTCTATTGGAGCGTTTACAATTTTTGATGAGCCTGTAGTGACGGTTAAAAAGTCAAAAAAACCTGCAGCGCTTGCAGATATAAATAATGATAGCAGTAAAAAAATGGCTGTGTAAATATAAAAAGCCGGCTTTTTAAACCAATACTTTAATTCTTGCTTAAATATGGTAGAAAACATCTGTGTGATTTTAAATTATTAATTAAGCAAGAATTGATTCTTCTTGTTTTAAGGCTATAAAATACACATCGTCTAGCTGTGCTTCTGCTTTTTTAAAATCGTCAGCTGGTTTTTTTTCGGCATGTACCCTTATATTTAAGGTGTTGTCTTGATTGTAGTTTGAGGAGAGGACATTATAAGTAGCTTCCATGGTTTCTAAATCGTCGCGTTCAATAATTTTTGTCCAGATTTGTCCTTTAATTTCTTCGGTAGCTTTTGTTGGCGTGCTGTGTTTTAAAATCCTACCGCCATTTAAAATCGCCATTTCGTGGCAGAGTTCCTTAACATCGTCAACAATATGTGTTGAAAAAATAACGGTGCATTGGGTGCCTATTTCTCTTAATATATTTAAAAAGCGTTGCCGTTCAGCAGGGTCTAAGCCGGCTGTGGGTTCATCAACTATAATAAGTTTGGGATTGTTTAAAAGTAACTGGGCAATCCCAAAACGCTGTTTCATACCTCCGGAATATCCGGCGACGTATTTTTTTCTGACCTCATATAAATTGGTAATCTCTAAAGTTTCTTTGACCAATTTTTGTCTATCCGTTTTTGAGCTAACGCCTTTTAGCATGGCAAAATAATCTAATAACGCTTCTGCCGACATTTTTGGATATACCCCAAAGGATTGTGGGAGATAGCCCAGTAGTTTCCGAAGAGCCATTTGATTGTTTAATACATCGATACCATTAAAAGTGATACTGCCTGAGTCAGGACTCTGCAAGGTGGCAATGGTGCGCATTAAGGTTGATTTTCCGGCGCCATTTGGACCTAATAGGCCAAACATGCCTATTCCTATTTCGAGAGAAAGATTATCGATGGCCTTGACACCATTAGAATATGTTTTAGATAAATTGTTAATGGTAAGCTTCATGTTTATTCAGTTTTAAAGGGTCTTATTTTGCAGTTTAAATTTAAGATTTATAAATATAGGTTTTATTATGAGAAATTCATGACTATATTTTACTTGGTCTTGATGAATCAATATTCTTAGATTAAGTCATAGAATTTCAAGTTTAAAAACCATTCTTTTGAAATTTTACAAGCCTAATACCTTAGTTGGTCTTTTCAAAAGTAAAAATGTTACACCTTAATAGTTATAAAATTTATTTATTTTAGAGTTCTTAAAACCTAACGATATGCGTATTAAAAATCTTTTTTTATCTGTAATTACACTAGGAGTCTTGTTCTCTTCTTGGGCACAAGAAACCAAAATGAAAGCCTTAGTAGGAGGAACACTCATTGATGGCTATGGTGGTATTCCCATTAAAAACAGCGTTATTATTATTGAAGGTGAATATATTAAAGAAGTAGGCACGCTTGGAACCGTGACTATTCCTGAAAATGCCCAAATCATTTCAACTGAGGGTATGTCGGTTTTGCCTGGACTCTGGGATATGCATGTGCATACCATGATTAACGGTCATGCCAATTATAGCCATTGGGATAAAANATACCCGCCTTTACTTGAGGATGTTATCATGCCGTCTTCGGCGCATCAATTGCTCTTGGCTGGGGTAACNAGTGCCAGAGATNTAGGNGCNCCTTTANANGANAGTATTAATGTTAGAGATGCTATCAATANNGGNGAGAANCCNGGNGCNACGCTTTATGTTTCNGGNCCNTTTATTCAGCATNAGNCTTATCCNGGNACCGAAGANTTTAGATGGGGNNTANCNGGAGCGGAAGACGGGCGNAANAAAATACGAAAGTTGGCAAAAGCAGGGGTAGATTTAATAAAACTCATCGATCAGGATCAAATGACCATGGCCGAACTTAGTGCTGTGGTAGACGAAGCCCATAAACAAAATTTAAAAGTTGTTGCTCATGCGCATCGGCCGGAAGAAATTAGAAGGGGCTTACAGGTAGGGGTTGATTGTTTTGAGCATACCGGTTTATCATCGGCGCCTGAATATCCTGAGGATGTCATGACCATGATCAAGGAGCGTACCGCACAAATGAACTTAGGCCCTTTGTTTTGGTGCCCAACTGTAGAAGGGCTTTATAATTACGAATATTTGAGGGATAATATGGAAAGTTTGGACAATACCGATTGGCATTTGGGCTTGCCCGATTCCGTAGTTGTAGACATAAAAAACAGTTTTAAACACCCGGATCAGCTGCCTTATTTTCAGTTAACTCCTATAAGAAGACCTACTCTAGAGACTAAGATAAAACAATTGATGGATGCCGGCGTGGTACTCATGATTGGAACCGATAGTGGGATTCCTATGAAGTTTCATAGCCAAAGTACTTGGCACGAATTGGATGTTTGGGTAAACGAGTTTGGTATAGACCCTATGTATGCCATTCGCGGAGCCACCTACTGGCCATCCTTGTGGATGGGTGTGTCTGAACAAGTAGGCACGGTAAGTAAAGGGAAATACGCCGATATCATTGCCGTTAAGGGCGATGTGTTAAGGCATATTAGTTTATTACAAGATGTAGACATGGTGATAAAACACGGAAAGCAGTATAAATAGATTAGAATCTTTTTCACATGTAAAGTTTTTGTTTTAGTTGTCAATGGCTTCTCTAAAAACTTTATTTTTACAACTCTAAAATTTATTTTATGCACAACCTTCATATTGTTACTTTGGCCATTATTGCGGCAAATATTATAGTCTCTTTAAAAGGCTTTAAAGATTTTTCATTTTTCGAAAAGTATAAATTTAATATTGGAGGGGTACAACGTGGAGAAAAAATACGCTTGTTAAGTTCGGGATTTTTACATGCAGACATGATACATCTGTTTTTAAACATGTATGTGCTTTATATGTTTTCGAATATAGTGATTAGCAGTTTAGGTGTATTGTCTTTTTTATTGATTTACGGCGCAAGCCTTTTGGCAGGCAGCTTATTATCGTTTCAATTTAATAAGAATAACTACCACTATAGTGCCGTTGGTGCCAGTGGTGCAGTAATGGGTATTGTGTATTCGGCTATTTTACTTTATCCTGATATGGGTTTGATAGTTTTAATAATACCTATGCCGGCATGGGTGTTTGGTATTTTATTCTTGTTTTATTCTATATATGGTATGAAGACTAAAACCGGTAATATAGGTCATGATGCTCATTTTGGCGGTGCCATAGCGGGTTATGTATTAACCATAATATTTGCACCCTTTATTATGGATGATAATTTATGGATTGTTGTTTTACTAGCCATTCCTATAGCTGTTCTCTTTGCTTTAAAGCGAAGTGGAAAATTGTAATTTTTTAAACACTATTATTTATGAACAAAATTAACTGGAAAACCGCTAAAGAATATACCGATATCACCTATAAAAAATGTGATGGGGTGGCGCGTATTGCCTTTAATCGCCCNGAGGTAAGAAATGCTTTTAGNCCAAAAACCACAAGNGAATTATACGATGCCTTTTACGATGCCCAAGAAGACACGTCTATAGGCGTGATCTTACTCTCGGCCGAAGGACCATCTCCCAAAGATGGGGTGTATTCATTTTGTAGTGGTGGCGATCAAAAGGCCAGAGGGCACCAAGGCTATGTGGGTGAAGATGGCATGCACCGTTTAAATATTTTGGAGGTACAACGTCTTATACGNTTTATGCCAAAGGCNGTTATTGCGGTNATTCCTGGCTGGGCTGTAGGTGGCGGACATAGTTTACACGTNATTTGTGATATGAGTTTGGCCAGTAAAGAACACGCCATTTTTAAACAAACCGATGCCGATGTTACCAGTTTTGATGGCGGTTATGGGTCGGCTTATTTAGCAAAAATGGTAGGGCAGAAAAAGGCACGTGAAATATTTTTTCTAGGGCGTAATTATTCGGCACAAGAAGCTTTTGATATGGGCATGGTAAATGCTGTNGTNCCTCATGCCGAATTGGAAAATACGGCNTATGANTGGGCTCAAGAGATTTTAAAAAAGTCNCCNNTGTCTATAAAAATGCTGAAGTTTGCTATGAATCTNACCGACGATGGGATGGTAGGACAGCANNTTTTTGCCGGCGAAGCCACCCGCTTGGCCTATATGACCGAAGAAGCTAAGGAAGGACGCAATGCTTTTTTAGAAAAGCGTGCGCCTAATTTTGAAAAAAAGTGGATTCCTTAGAGTTCTAATTTGATTAAAACGTCATTGCGAGCCTGCCTGCCGCAGGCAGGTACGACNGAAGCAATCTCATGAGGTATTTAGTAAAGTTTCAACAGATGACTTTTCCGATGTCATCGGGACAAGCTGTTGTTTACACTTCGCTTCTGGTCATGACTTACCATATGCCATTCCAAACACAGCAAAGTATGAGCGGGTTTCTTTACTTAAATTAAGTACAAACATTATATTTACCTTAAAGGCGGAAATTCTTCAGGCTTGACTTCGTTCATGATTTCATAAACTTTCTCGAAAATGTCTTCGAGAGAAGGTTTTGAAAAATAATCACCATCGCTACCATAGGCGGGACGGTGTGCTTTAGCGGTTAGGGTTTGTGGTTTACTGTCCAGATGTTGGTAGGCATTTTGTTGGTCTAAAATATGCTGTAAAATATAAGCCGAACCACCACCAGATACATCTTCGTCAATTACTAACAAGCGGTTGGTCTTGGCCACACTTTTTACCATGTCATGATTAACATCTAGAGGTAAAAGGCTTTGTATGTCGATGACTTCGGCATCAATGCCAATTTTAAGTAATTCGTTTGCGGCTTCTTCAACAATTTTAAGAGTAGAGCCGTAAGAGACCAGGGTGATATCGGTGCCTTCTTTTAGGGTCTCTACCACACCTATGGGTGTTTTAAATTCGCCCAAATTANTAGGCATCTTTTCTTTGAGGCGGTATCCGTTTAAACATTCAATTATCAAGGCTGGCTCGTCTGATGCTAAAAGCGTGTTGTAAAAACCGGCTGCTTTGGTCATGTTTCTAGGAACTAATACATGTATGCCACGTAATAGATGTACTAAGGCACCCATAGGAGAACCACTGTGCCAAATGCCTTCAAGGCGATGCCCTCGGGTACGAACTATAAGTGGCGCTTTTTGCTTGCCNCGTGTTCTGTAGTGAANCGTAGCAAGGTCGTCACTCATTATTTGTAGTGCGTACAATACATAGTCTAAATATTGAATTTCGGCAATGGGCCGCAAGCCTCTTAAAGCCATTCCTATGCCTTGTCCCAAGATTGTAGCTTCGCGAATACCAGTATCGGCAATACGCAATTCGCCGTACTTNCTTTGCAAGCCTTCAAGACCTTGATTTACATCGCCAATGACTCCTGCATCTTCACCAAAAATTAGGGCATTGGGGTGTAATTCAAAAATTTTATCAAATTATCACGTAAAACAATACGCGCGTCAACTTCTGGAGCATCTTTATCGTACTTTGGTCTTACCTCTTTAATGCTTAACGCATTATTAGACATTTCGCTGTACAAATGTGAGCTATAAAGGGCTTGGTTTTTTTCTAAATAATCAGTTATCCAATCTTGTAGTTCTTTCTTTTTAGGTGAGGTTTCACTTCTAACAAATCGCAAGGTTTGACGTGCTGTTGTGATCACATCTTTCTTATAGGGAACACTATTGTCTTTTAAGTCTTTAGCAATTTTAAGAATAAAGGCTTTATTNGCACTGCTTTCAGCCAATTCATTTAAGAGACTAAGNAGTTTNNTNTTGTCTTCCTTTTGNGGTTTAAGAAAAGCTTCCCATGCTGCTTTTTTNCCTTCGCGCACTTGCNTTTTTATGTCTTTCTCCATAGCGATTAAATCTTCATCAGTNGCTATGTTATTAGCTAGCATCCAATTTCGCATATGGGTATTACAATCGTTTTCTANTTCCCATGCCANGCGTTCTTTATCTTTATAACGTTCATGNGATCCCGANGTAGAATGTCCTTGAGGTTGGGTAAGTTGCGTGACATGAATTAATACTGGTATGTGCTTTGTTCTGGAAATTGCTGAAGCTTGTTGGTAGGTTTCTATTAGAGCAGGATAATCCCAACCCTTTACTTNCATAATCTCAAAACCAGCTTTTTCATCTGTTTTCTGAAAACCGGATAGAACTTCCGAAATACTTTCTTTTGTGGTTTGATGTTTTGCGTGTACCGAAATTCCGTAGTCATCATCCCAAACACTTATAATCATAGGTACTTGAAGTACCCCAGCAGCATTTNTGGTTTCCCAAAACAAACCTTCGCTAGTGCTGGCATTACCAATAGTTCCCCAGGCAACTTCATTGCCATTAATAGAAAAATTGGCTTTGTTTTTTATACCTTTTACNTGTCTNTAAATTTTTGACGCCTGAGCCAANCCTAATAATCNTGGCATTTGACTGGCNGTAGGGGAGACGTCAGGNCTCGAATTTTTCTGAAGCATCACATTTTTCCAGCTNCCATCATCGTTTANGCTATGGGTCNTAAAATGACCACCCATTTGNCGNCCTGCCGACATGGGGTCGGCTTCTAGACTTGTGTTGGCATATAAACCTGCAAAAAATTGCTGAATGCTAAGTTCGCCTATAGCCATCATAAAGGTTTGATCTCGGTAATAGCCCGATCTCCAATCGCCATTTTTAAAGGCTTTTGCCCAAGCTAATTGCGGAACTTCTTTACCATCACCAAAAATTCCAAATTTTGCTTTGCCTGTCAATACCTCACGCCTTCCTAACAAACTGCATTCCCTACTGGTAACAGCAATTTTATAATCGCTAATTACTTGAACTTTAAAGTCCTCAAAGGTCATGCTAGAATTGATTTTTGGGCTTGATGTCGTAGATGGAATTTTCATTGCGAAGATAGCAAAAAAAAGGCGATTTTGCAAGATTTGGAGTTTCGATAATTTGAGTATAATTCAATAAAATAGTGTTAAATCAATAAATTATTNAGTTTTAGCNNAAATAACAAGATTTTTGTGATAAAAACATAAATTTTTAGATAGTAAATGCTTTTCCAATTTAAGCGTTTAAAATCCTTTTTAAGATGTAAATTGAGATAAAGNACTGCTAATTNTAAAGAATTTATGTATTTTNGCATAGCAAAATGATTAAATTCAGTATGGGTCAAAAAATGTTATTAAACCGTAAAGAGGTAAACATTGCACTTCACCGTTTGGCTTGTCAATTAATTGAAAATCACGATACATTTAATGAAACTGTCCTTATTGGCATACAGCCCAGAGGTGTTTTCTTGGCCAATAGGCTACAAAAACTATTAGAGGAGCATTATAAAATAAGTAAGGTCGTGATGGGACAATTGGATGTCACTTTTTATAGAGATGATTTTGGACGACGTGAAAAACCCCTACAAGCCAATTCAACAGATATAGACTTTGTGGTTGAAAACAAACGTGTGGTCTTTATAGACGATGTGCTCTTTACAGGGCGTAATATAAGAGCAGCGCTTACCGCTATACAGTCTTTTGGCCGTCCTAAGAGTATTGAACTGTTAACGCTTATAGATAGGCGATTTAGCAGGCATTTGCCCATACAACCGGATTATAGAGGGCGACAGGTGGATGTTATAAATAATGAAAAAGTAAAAGTGTNTTGGGAGGAGAACGATGGAGAGGATGCCGTTTATTTAATAAATAATTAATTATATGAGTAATTTAAGTGTCAATCGCTTATTGGGAATTAAAGATATTACAATTGCTGATATTGAACTCATATTTGAAACTGCCGACCACTTTAAAGAGGTTATAAACCGTCCCATTAAAAAAGTGCCCACCTTACGTGATATTACTATTGCCAATTTATTTTTTGAAAATAGTACGCGTACACGCTTATCATTTGAATTGGCAGAGAAACGCCTCTCTGCAGATGTCATTAATTTTTCGGCATCATCTTCCTCTGTAAAGAAAGGAGAAACCTTGATCGATACGGTTAATAATATCTTATCGATGAAAGTGGATATGGTGGTTATGCGTCATCCTAATCCTGGGGCGGGCGTATTCTTGTCAAAACACATAAACGCAAGC